>JAKASH010000026.1 GCA_021828225.1 Acidobacteriota bacterium
AAAGAGTGGCGAACTGGCTCGCGCTGCTCGTTCTCTTTACGGGGACAGGAATCTTCCTGGGCCGGGTGCTTCATACTGGGGCACGAAAGTTGAGTAAGTTTCAGGATTTCCTCTGGCCGCTGCTGATTATGGCGCCGTTTGCCACCGGCTATATCGCGTCCAATGCCGCTATCAGTCCGCGCACTTACCAGGGGATGATGCTAATCCACATTTACGCCGGGGACCTCATCATGCTGATGATTCCTTTCACCAAGCTCGCGCACTGTGTGCTGGCTCCTCTTTCGCAACTGGTGACTGGCGTTGCCTGGAAATTCCCGGCGGGCGCTGGCGATCGTGTCGCCGAGACATTGGGTTTCGCCGATCGTCCGACCTGGGTGCCCAAAGCGCGGCTCGTTACGGAGCCAGTGGTGAGTGAACCGGCAAAGAAGGGAGATATCAGGAAATGAAAGCGGCCATCCTGACTGACACCACCAAATGCATCGGATGCAGCGAGTGTGTGCTGGCCTGCAAGAAGGTACATCACCTGAAGGAAGATGTGCCCCGGCGCTGGGACTCCGATGACGGGCTTTCCGCAAGGAACTGGACCTCGGTGATAGGCGAGCCTGACAACAAATTTGTGCGCAAACAATGCCGCCATTGCCTGGAGCCGGCCTGCGTCTCCGCATGTCCAGTGGGGGCGATGCAGAAGACTGAAATCGGGCCGGTCGTCTACGACAGCTCAAAGTGCATCGGCTGCCGGTATTGCATGATGGCCTGTCCTTTTGGAATTCCGCGCTATGAGTGGAGCGATGTCGTCCCTTACGTGCGCAAGTGCATCCTCTGCTACGACACGCGGTTGAAGCATGGCCGGCAGCCTGCCTGCACTGAAGTGTGTCCAACCAAAGCCACTATTTTTGGCGATCGCGACGAACTCCTGGCCGAAGCCCACCACCGCATCCGTGAAAACCCCGGGAAATATCACAACAGGGTATGGGGTGAATACGAGGTCGGCGGAACTTCGGTGCTTTATATCTCGGATATTGACCTGTCATTCCTGACCTACGGTGAGCATTTCGGCGACAAGCCCCTTCCGCAGACAACACGGGTGGCGATGGATGCCGTTCCGATTACCTTCCTGGGCGTGGGCATGGCCATGACAGGCTTGTATTGGATTATCAGCCGGCGCATGAAGCTGCAGGCGGAGCAAACCGAGGAAAAATCAGAAGGTAAGGCGGGTCCGGAGGAATAAATGGAAAGGGTAGGGCGGCTGAAGTTAATTCTCTGGATGTTCGTGGGTTTAGCCGCGGCGGTTGCAACGGCGCGTTTCCTCTTCGGGCTCGGAGCGACGACTCATCTGTCCGATGGCACGCCCTGGGGTTTGTGGGTGGGCTTTGACGTGATGGGTGGAGTTGCGCTGGCCGCCGGCGGCTTTGTGGTCACCGCAACCGTCTACATCTTCAAGCTGAAGAAATACCATCCTATTGTCCGGCCTGCGGTTCTGACCGCATTCCTTGGCTATATCGCGGTTGTCGTGGGGCTGTTGTTCGATCTTGGATTGCCCTGGCACATCTGGCACATGATGATCTACTGGAATCCGCATTCGCCGTTGTTTGAAGTCGGCTGGTGCGTGATGCTGTATCTCACTGTACTGACCCTGGAATTCTTTCCTGTGCCGGCTGAGGATTTTTCGGCCTTGGCGCGCGTGCGGCGCTTCCTGATCAAGTTCCGCATCCCGCTGGTGGTTGTGGGCATTGCGCTTTCAACCCTCCACCAGTCGTCTCTGGGTTCACTTTTTCTGATCATGCCTTATCGCCTCTTCCCGCTGTGGTATTCGCCGATCCTGCCGGTTCTCTTTTTCGTATCGGCCGTCGGGCTGGGGCTGATGATGGTGATTCTTGAAAGCCATTTCACTGCATACCTCTACCGACGAAAACCGGAAACCCATTTGATGGGCCCGCTGGGTGTCGCAGCACGCTGGGTGCTGATCCTCTATGTGATTCTTCGGTTCGGTGACTTGGCGTTCCGCGGACAACTGCACTACCTCGCGGGCGAGCAATGGCAGGTGAAACTTTTCTGGTTCGAAATTGCGGTCATGGTGATCATCCCTCTCGTGCTGTTGTTCGCCCCGCAATTCCGGAAACATAGCAACTGGCAATGGGCAACGGCGGCCATTGCGACATCGGGCATTGTGCTGAACCGCATTGACGTGGGCGGGTTGGCGGATCTCAGCCGGGGAAACAGACTTTACCTGCCCGAGTGGACTGAAATTGTGGTCAGCCTTGGGATTGTGGCGGCGGCGACGCTGGTATTCCTCTTCGTGGTCGAGCATTTCAAGGTCTGGGAGCAACGGCCTGCGGACCCGGAGGCCGATCCGCGCAGGCTGCCGGAGTTCGACAAGGTTGGTTTCACCTGGCTGGGCACGCCGGTCATCGCCGGTCGCGTCAAGTACTCCCTGGCTTTTGTTATAGCAGCGGCAATCGGTTTCTTTTTCATGAGCAACCCGCGTGCCGCCAGCCTGGGGGTTGAGCCAACCCCGGTCCACCGCGCACGCGGAGACGTGGTCTACCTCAACGCGAGCCTTGCGGGTTACAAGAATGGGCAGCCGCAGCCGGTAGGAAGCCATGAGGGGATTCTCTACCTCGACGGAGACCTGACGGGTTGGGGAGTAACCTTTTATCACCAGAAGGAAATTGATCGCAACGGAGGCCAGAAGTCGTGTGTCCTGTGCCATCACATGAATATGCCGCACGACCAGAACTCTGGCTGCTACGAATGCCACCGGGACATGTATCTGCCGACTGATTCATTCCGGCATGACTGGCACGCATCGCCAAGTGGAGCGAATCTTGCTTGTGTAGAATGCCACGCTAGGGGATATGCGCGAACTGCTGCACATGTGAAGCCTTGCGTGGATTGCCACAAGCACCTCATTCCGGCGGGGGCCACCATCAAGATCAAGAGTTACGTGGCGCCCTCGTACGTGGATGCCATGCACCAGCTTTGCATCGACTGTCACGCCAAGGTTGCCCTGAAAGAGAACAAACCTGAAATAGCCCGCTGCGCGGAATGTCACAAGGGGAAGTTGAATTATTCCGATGCTGAAAACTTACTCTACCGGCGCCGGGCGTTGGCGGGGCGTTTGGTCGTGCTACCGCCAGCCAAGGTGAATGAGGTCAAATGACCCGCTGTTGAAAGATTAAATGAATTTAGACCGAAAGGAGATCCGATATGAGCAGACTCGTACCACCGCATGGAAGTCCTGAACTGAAGCCGCTGCTTCTGAGCCCGGAGCAAAGGAAGGAGGAAGCCAAACGGGCGGAACGCCTGAAAAAGGTGCCTCTGACCAGTCGTGAGACGGGTGACCTGATCATGATGGGAATTGGTGCGTTCACACCGCTTGATGGCTTTATGGGAAAGGATGACTGGAAGAATTGCTGCGAGCGATTTGCGCTGCCCAGCAGGAAAGACCTTTTCTGGCCCATCCCGATCACGCTCTCCGTTACTGAAGAGCTGGCGAAATCCATTTCCATCGGAGAGGAAGTGGCTCTTTGGGACACTGAAACTGAAACGCTGATGGGAACCATGAAGGTCAGCGAGAAGTACAGCATTGATAAGGAACACGAATGCAAAGAGGTGTTCAAGACGGCCGATCCGGCACACCCCGGCGTGCAAAAGGTGATGGAGCAGCCTCCGGTGAACTTGGCCGGACCCGTCAAGGTGCTTTCGGAATCGTTCTTCCCGGAAGAGTTCAAAGGGATTTATCAAACCCCTGCGGATGCCCGCAAGCTTTTTGAACAGCGGAACTGGAGTACAGTCGCGGCGCTTCAACTTCGCAACCCGATGCATAACTCCCACGCTTACCTGGCCTGGATTGCCATTGAGGTATGCGACGGAGTTTATGTCCATCAATTGCTGGGCAAGCTGAAACCGGGCGACATCCCGGCTGACGTTCGGGTGCGGGCCATCGATGCGCTGGTTAACAAATATTTTCGCAAAGACCGCGTTATCCAGGGCGGCTACCCCATGGAAATGCGCTATGCGGGACCTCGCGAGGCGCTTCTGCACGCCGTGTTCCGGCAAAACTATGGCTGCTCGCATCTGATCGTGGGCCGCGACCATGCCGGGGTCGGGAACTACTATGGTCCGTTCGACGCCCAGACAATCTTCCATGAGGTGCCGGCTGGCGCGCTTGCCATTCAGCCTCTCTGCATGGACTGGACGTTCTACTGCTTCGAGTGCAAGAGCATGGCATCGATGAAAACCTGTCCGCATGAGAGCAAGGCTGTCATCGACGATAACGGGAACTACAAGGGCGGCGCCAGGCTTCTGCTTTCTGGAACCCTGCTTCGCAAACTCATGAGCGAGGGGAAGCCGGTTCCAGCAGAGTTCTCGAAGCCGGAAGTGATCGCCATTCTGAAAGAGTACTACGACAACCTTGAGGAAAAAGTGGAAGTGAAACTCCACAACGCGGCAACCGGCGCGACGGCGAACAAGTAATTGTCGTAAGTGCCCGGCCTTGCTCCTGCTCCTGGGTCCGCGAAGACTGATTTCCCGGAGGGACTCACGATGGAAGCGTTGCCGTTCCTGTTACTGGTTGCAGCGGGTGCGTTTACTGCCGGGATCGTAGGTGCTCTGACCGGCGAGGGGGGAGGGATCATCCTGGTCCCCATGTTGGTGTTGCTCTTCGACGTCAACATGCACAATGCGGCTGGTGCCTCCCTCCTTGCTGTCACCGCGACCTCGACAGCAGCCACGATCGCGTTCCTGAGCCAGGGTTATACCAACCTGCGGATCGGGATGTTTCTTCAGTTGACGTCGATCGCCGGGGGCATAACGGGAGCGGTGCTGGCGGCGCTTGTACCTGTGCCGGTGCTCCTGACGATTTTCGGCGTGGTACTTCTCTATTCCAGCTACATGTCGTTTCGCCGGAAGGAGGAGAGCGAAGCAGACCGGCCCTCCGACCCCCTGGCGGTACGACTCCACATGGAAAGCAGTTTTCCGGTCCTAGGAGGCTGGCAGCCGTACAAAGTTTTCCGGGTGATTCCCGGCGCGCTCCTGATGGGTGTGGCAGGAATCGTCTCGGGGCTCCTGGGGATAGGCGCCGGGGCGGTCAATGTGCTGGTGATGGACCAGGTCATGAGACTCCCTTACAAGGTCTCAACCAGCACCAGCAACTTCATGATTGGAATCACCGCTGCGGGCAGTGCAGGCGTTTATCTCCACCGGGGTTACATTGATCCGGTGCTGACAATGCCGGTGGTGCTGGGTATTTTTATCGGTGCAGCCGTGGGCGCAAGGCTCTTGATGATCGTGAGGGCCAAACCCTTGAGGATCTTTTTCAGCTTTCTCGTGCTCGTCGCAGCCCTGGAGATGATCTACAAAGGAGTGGCGAAAGGAGTTTTGCATTGAGGCGTGGCGAGTTCGCGGAGAAGGGCTTATGAAGGAGACTCCCGATGTCGACGTCTTTGGTCCTGGTCCTGATGGCATGTGGCTCGTTTATCACCGGTATAGTTGGAGCACTGACCGGCTTGGGCGGGGGAATCATCCTGGTTCCGATGCTTGTGTTACTTTTCCACATCCACATGCGCTATGCCGCCGGAGCGTCGCTCATCGCCGTCATCGCGACCTCCTCGGGGGCGGCGGCTGCCTTCCTCAGCGAGGGTTACACGAACCTGCGCGTGGGCATGTTTCTCCAACTTACGTCGATCGCCGGCGGTATTGCGGGTGCCTTCCTGCTGACACTCGTCCCGGTCCCGGCACTTATGACGTTCTTTGGTCTGGTATTGCTCTATTCTGGCTACCTGTCGTTTCGCCGGAAGGAAGAGAGCGAGGCGGGACGGCCTTCCGATCGGCTGGCGGTGCGCCTGAACATGGAGGGCAGCTACCCGGCTCCCGGGGGCTGGGAGTCTTACAAGGTGTACCGTGTTGTTCCCTCATTCCTTTTGATGGGCGTCGCAGGAATCATTTCGGGACTGCTGGGGATAGGAGCCGGCGCGGTCAACGTATTGGCCATGGACCAGGTCATGAGGCTCCCCTACAAGGTTTCAACGAGCACGAGCAACTTCATGATTGGGATTACGGCTGCAGCCAGTGCCGGCATTTACCTTCATCACGGCTACATCGACCCGGTGCTGGCGATGCCGGTCATGCTTGGCGTATTCGCAGGCGCCGTGGTGGGAGCGCGACTCCTGATGTTCCTGCGAGCGAAACCTTTGAGAATCTTTTTCAGCGTGATTGTCCTGATCATGGCTCTCGAGATGATCTATAAAGGCCTGGTGCGATGGTAGCAATTAGACGGATGGAAAAGCTGATCGGGCTTGTGCTGCTTGCCGGGGTGTTGGCCTCAGCAGTCATCGTTCTCTTTGGCGGCGTACTCTTCATGTGGAGACACGGTTCGACCCCGGTCCACTACCGCATCTTCCGGGGAGAACCCTCTGATCTCAGGAACCTGGCAGGTATTTGGAAAGATTTTGAGCATGGGTCAGGCAGAGGCGCTATCCAGTTCGGACTGATGTTATTGGTGGGTGTCCAGGTCATCCGGGTCGCCTTAACCGGTGTCCTCTTTCTGTTGAATCGGGACAAGGCTTTTGTGGTCATCACTTTTATGGTCCTCACCATGTTGACGTATGCACTCTTTTTCGCAGGTGGCTGATCGTCACCGTCAGCTAATCCCTGGGTGACGTCCACCTTTGGATTGGCGAGTAACTCAAAGGAGGTGCTGGCTATGGCCATTGTAACCATATCGCGAGGTTCGATGAGTGGGGGAGAAGCCTTGGCTAAATGTCTGGCCTGTAGGTTAGGATATCCGGTCCTCGGCCGGGAGGTCCTGGTAGAAGCAGCAGCAAGGCTGGGCGTCACGGAAGACGTCCTTCGGGAAAAAATTCAAACCAGCGCGGGCCTTTTCGAGAAGTTGACGGCAGACAGATATGTCTATCTGGTTGCCCTGCAATCCGCCCTGGCCGACCAGTGTGTCTCCGGCGACCTCATTTATCACGGCAACGCCGGCCACTTTCTGCTGAAGGACGTGCCGAACGTCCTGAGAGTGCGGCTGATTGCGCCGATGTCCATGCGGGTCCGCGCGGTGATGGACCGGCAGGGATTGTCACCTGAAGCGGCACAGGATTACATCCGGTACGTTGATCAGGAGCGCATCGAATGGACCAAGTTTGTCTACGGAGTAGACTGGCGAGACCCAAGGAATTACGACCTCATCGTGAACCTGCGAAGGGTCAGCATTGAGAGCGCCTGCGCCATGGTGTCCGGGGTGGTGAAGTCCCCCGCCTATGCCACCACCGAGGATGTGAAAAAGAAGCTTAAGGATTTTGCCATGGCGTGCCGGGTGAAAGTGGCGCTGGTTGCAAAGCCCATATGCCAGCACTGCCGATTTGACGTCCAGGCGGATGACGGAAAGATCGAGATCGTGTGGCAGCCGGCCACAAGCGAAGCGACATTGAGGCCTGCGGAGGCAACCGAAGAAGAGATCAGGCAGGCTGCGAAGATGGTGGAAGGAGTGAAGGAAATCACACTGCGTTTCGGGGAATCGAGCAGTTCCGGCAGAGCAGCATGAGTGCCGCAGAGCAGGAATTGCGAAATAGCGGATTTATCAAACCCGATTTCAGCGAGGCATGACCATTAAAGGTTCCCTCGATCCCCAGGAGTATGAACATTGCGTGTTGTCAATTCTGCGGCGACTGACCAGGTTGTTTCGTTTATGGATACGTTTTCCCTGGGTAGTCCCTCCCCCTTGGCAAGTTCGAGCTAAAAGGGCCTTTCGCCTTGGTTCCACAGACGATCGGCTGGGACGGAAGGAGTGCAGGTCCCGTGCGGGGCTTGCAGGGTCTCAATATGAGTGTATCGGCGTTCAGCGTCTATTTGCTCATCGGGGCGTCTATTGCAGGATTGATCGGTTCGCTAACCGGGCTTGGAGGCGGCGTCCTTCTGGTCCCGATGCTTGTATTGATTTTCCACGTCAACGTGCGCTATGCCGTGGGAGCTTCGCTGATTTCCGTGATTGCTACCTCATCCGGCGCCGCAGCTGCCTATCTCACCGAAGGCTATACCAACCTGCGAATCGGCATGTTCCTGCAGGTTGCGGCCACCGCCGGAGCGCTTGCGGGAGCTATAATTGCAGCATATCTCCATGCGGCGACGATCGCTATCATCTTTGGTCTGGTCTTGCTCTACTCCTGTTATATGTCCTTCCGGCGCAAGGAAGAGTCCGAAGACAGCGGGCCATCCGACCGGCTTGCGGTCCGTTTGCAGATGGAAGCGAGCTACCCCGATCCTCCAGGATGGAAACCCTACCGGGTATACAATGTGATGGGTGGTTTTTCCCTGATGCTCGTTGCGGGCACGCTCTCCGGATTGCTTGGCATCGGCTCCGGGGCCGTCAAGGTGCTGGCGATGGATCAGCTTATGCGGTTGCCGTATAAGGTTTCGACGACAACCAGCAATTTCATGATCGGGATTACGGCGGCGGCAAGTGCGGGGGTTTATCTCCTGCAAGGCTTTATCGACCCGGGTTTGACGATGCCGGTAATGCTGGGAGTTCTCCTGGGTGCCTTCACTGGTGCTAAGCTCTTAATGAGAGTCCCGACGAAACCGCTGAGGATGTTCTTCTGCTTTATTATTTTTATCATGGCGGTTGAGATGATTTACAGTGGCCTGACAGGGAGACTTTAAACATGGCACTTTTTCACAGCCCGGGCAATTGCTGTCGAGGCCTGAACTGCCAATCGTATTTAACCATTTAAGGCGCCCATGAAGCTGAAGAAGAGAAAGGAAAGCAGTCCATGGCGATCATAACGATTTCGCGTGGTTCGATGAGCGGTGGCATGGCATTCGCCGAATGTCTGGCAAAGACCTTGGGGTATCCGTCGCTGGCGCGGGAAGTTCTGGTTAAGGCTGCCGGGAAACTGGGTGTCTCAGAAGAGAAGTTGCGCGGAAAGATTGAAAAGAGTGCGAGCTTCTGGGAACGCATGACTTCCGACCGGCGCATCTACCTTATCGCTCTTCAGTCGGCATTGGCCGATGCCTGCGTGGGCGGAGACCTTGTCTATCACGGTCATGCCGGTCACCTGCTGCTCAAAGATCTTCCCAACGTGCTGCGCGTAAGGCTGATCGCTCCGATGCCGGATAGGATTCGTGAAGTGATGGAGCGTCAGGGACTGAATTACGGGGCAGCCAGGGATTACATCCGCCTGGTGGACGAAGAGCGAGTCAGGTGGACCAAATTCGTTTATGGCCTGGATTGGCGCGACCCCAAGAACTATGACATCGTCATTAACCTGGGAAATATATCGATTAGCACGGCGTGTGCAATGGTTGCAGCAGTAGTCAAGTTGCCGGCATACGCGACGACTGAAGAAGTAAAAAAGCGACTTCGGGATTATGCGCTGGCATGCAGGATAAAAGTTGTATTGGCGGCAAATTCAAAGTCGGGCGCCGTCAAATTTGACGTTCGTGCGGACGGCGGAAAGGTGGAGGTGTTTGGGGAGGTCGCGACGAGTGGGGTGCTGATCAGGCAGGCAGGACCGAGCGAAGAGGAAGTCCAGCTGATTGCAAAAACAGTGGAAGGAGTCGATGAAGTGGTTGTGAATCTTCGTAGATTCCCCGAATTCGCCGAGCCGTAATGCCAAGTTCCCTGTGAGGGGGGCTGTTGCAACCTCCGGAGTTAGGTTTCTTATGAACGAGTTGTTTCCAATTTTCCTGAAACTGAGTGGGCGACAGGCTTTGGTCGTTGGTGCTGGTTCCATCGCCGCTCTACGCGTGAAGCAGTTGACAAGAGTGGGAGCACGAGTAACCGTTATTGCGCCGGAGGTCAGCGCCGAGATGGAAGAATTGGCCAAAGCAGGCTCGATTGATCTGATCCGTCGCGAGTTTGAGAGAGACGACCTCAGCGGGCGCTACTTCATTGTCATCGGCGCAACCGATGATCCTGCGGCGCAGAATGCCGTGGCCGAAGAGGCGGAGCGCAACGGCATTCTGTGTAATGTCGTGGACAATCCGGGGTGTTCCAATTTCTATACACCGGCGGTGGTCGAACGCGGGGACCTGAAGATCGCCATCAGTACGAATGGCCGGAGTCCCTTTCTGGCGGCAAAGCTTCGCCACTATCTTGAGGAGGCTATCCCCGAAAATGCCGCCGATCTGACAGAGACGGTCGGACTTCTGCGTTCGAAACTGAAATTGGAAATACCCGGTAACCTGGAAAAGCAGAAAGAACTCGTTGACGATTTCGTCGAAAAGGTCCTGAAGAAATGAAATGCGCAGCCAATCGCGCAGGCAAGGTATTCATCGTTGGGGCCGGACCCGGCGCCGACGACCTGATTACACTGCGGGGACTTCATGTTCTGCGGCAGGCGGAAGTCCTCCTTTACGATGCTCTGATCAGTACGAAGCTCCTGGACCAGGCCCCTTCAGGTGCGGAACGGATCTATGTCGGCAAGCGTTGCGGGCATCATTCCATGAAGCAGGAAGACATTAGCCGGCTCATCATTGCCAAAGCGCAGGAAGGAAACACGGTGGTTCGCTTGAAGGGCGGAGACCCGCTGATCTTCGGGCGGGGCGGGGAAGAGGCGCTGGCTTGCGCGGACGCGGGCGTAGACTTTGAGATCGTTCCCGGGGTCTCCGCAGTTCTGGGCGCGGCCAGCTTTGCGGGGATTCCGCTGACCCACCGCGGCATCTCTTCGTCGGTGGCTTTCGTTACTGCCCATGGTGCTCGCTGTGGTGAATCTCCCGACCTCAGTTGGATCAGCCTTGCCAATGTTGTCGACACTCTGGCCGTCTTTATGGGCTCTGCGTGGCTTGGAGTGATCGCCGCTGCTCTTATCGAATCCGGCTTGCCCGGAACGAAGCCGGTGGCGGTTGTCAGCAACGCGACTATCGAAGAGCAGGCCGTGGTGTTAGGCACTCTCGACACCATCACCGAGCAAGTGGCGCAGGCCGGCCTGGTGACTCCCATGCTCATAGTGATCGGGGAAGTCACTCGACTGAGCGAGACGCTCAATTGGTTCAAACGCCATCAGGAAGCTGCATGTAGTTCGGTCCTGCCCTGATCACAGCAACCACGCCTGTAGTACCGCAAGCCTCTGTGTTGAGGATTTCATCGCCCTGCGATGAAAATTTAAACGCGTTCTAAAATCTTGCCAAATGATTGAATCTAAAGCATATGTTAATTGAGCATCGAAAAAGTGTTTTCGATTGCGTTGTGATTTTCATCGTTGCGGTAGGGAGAGGCGGGCTGAGAGCCTAGACTCATAGGCTACAATCGCTGGCTATCCGCCCTGGTTTCATATCGATAGCAGAAGGTATCCCACTTGGCGGTCATCTCTCCGTTGTGGCAACCGCCTTGCTTTACGAAACATTGGAAACGTCCCGACAGGAGGAAAATGCCATGACAGCGGTACTGGTTCTAGTGACGTTTGCGGTGTTCCTCACAATTGACTATTTCCGCAGCAGGAAACCGGCGGTGCAAAGCGTGGTTTCTCCCGAACCCAAGCCTCTGCCCGCGCCCGGTTTGGGCCCGGCACTGGTGGGCGGCTTTGAGGTGCGGAACAACCTTCGTTATCACCCCGGACACGCCTGGGCGCTTGGCGAAAGCCCGAACCTGGTGCGCGTCGGTCTGGACGACTTTGCCACCCGCCTGATCGGCAAGGTGAGCGCCATTTCGTTGCCGAGGCGCGGCCAGTGGATTCGCCAGGGTCAGCAACTGGTGACGGTGGCCAAAGACGGCGGCAAGGCCGCGCTGGTTTCCCCCATCGAAGGCGAAGTTCGCGAGGTCAACGAAGCTCTTCTGGCGGACCCGGCGCTGCTGGGGCGCGATCCGTACGGGGAAGGGTGGCTGATCACCGTCCACGCGCCCGACGCCAAGACGAATTTCCGCAACCTGCTGCGTGGAACCCTGGCGTGCAAGTGGATGGAGGTGGACGCGGGCCGCCTCCGCCGGCACATGTCGATGGCTGCTCCCACCGTGGCGCAGGACGGAGGCGTGGCCATCGGCAACATCGGCGACGAATTTTCCGCCAGGGAGTGGGAAAAGCTGACGCGCGAATTTTTCCTGGCGTGAGGATTCCTGCGTGGCGCGGCGCGCACGGGTTGTGGCAGAGGGGACTCGGTCCTGCCAAAGGCCGGTGCTACACGTAGAGATACCCCGCCGGGAGGTCTGCTGGCAGGCCGGCGTTAAGAACGAGACGTTCCAGCGGAACGTCTCTACAAAGACTGAAACCGCCGCCCCCCTTCATAGATGCGCCACCTCCGGATTCCGCTCTTCTGTCCCGCTCACTTCCTCTCGAGTAACAGGTTAAACAGGTTGAATCGCAAAGCTTTTTCCTCGTCATACGGCTCGAGAGTATTCCAAGGGGTGAAATAGTGCATGGTGGCGCCCAACCCCCGAATCTTCTTAAGAAAAGTTCTGGGATCAGTGGTCTTTTGGATCATGGGGACATTGATCTCCATAAAGATGGTCAGATCAGGACTTCGGTCGAGAATTCCCCGCATCCCTTCAAGCACCAGCGGTTCGCTCCCTTCGGCGTCGATCTTAATCAGATCAACTTTTTCCTGAACAATTTCGTCGAGAGGGACAGCCTCGACCGAACGCCACTGCTCGGCCGGCGGGTCCGGCTCCGGGATAAGTTCGGGCGGAAACAGGCTTGAGCTGCCCTGGAATCTCCGCAAGACATGCAACTCGACTTGTTTCCGTGAATCAAGGACAGCAAACTGGTGCGCTTGTATGATCTGGCCAAGCCAGTTGACTTCGATGTTCCTTTTCAGAACTTCAAAAGTGCGCGGGTTAGGTTCAAACGAGTAGACACGCCCCTTATCTCCCACCTGGCATGCGGCGGCCAGCGAGTAGTACCCGTAGTTCGCTCCCACGTCAATCACGGTCATGCCAGGCCTGAGGCGGCTGATAAACGCCTGTGTGATAGCCTTTTCCCAGAAGCCGGCCGCCACCAGTTGCGGAGTCACGCTCATGTCAGAGGCTTCGACGTACATCAGGAAGCTGTTCAGGACCCTCGTGAGCAGGAGGTCATTCCCTACGGGCACGGCAAACCGGCCGCAGGCAGAAGTGGCCGCGCCAAGGCCTTCGATCCGCCGGTTCAAGTCACGGGACAGCTTCTCCAGCATCTCACGGGTTTGGATGATCCCGTTCGCCAGATCCTGCATGCCCGCCTTGACCGACTGGTTAAACTTTGCCTGCAACATGATGCTTTCGGCGATGGCCTTTGCAAGTTGCGCGATCGTTATCGGCTGAGGTTGGGATGCCATCTCTTCTTCAGCCGTGGCTGATTCAGGATTGGGAGTCTGTAGCTGATTCTCAATCATTGCTTCTCCTTTAATGGGCAGCCACCGTACCGATTCTGTGCCGTGGGCCTTTTGACATTGCACAAAGCCACGGTCAACCAGAATATGGATTGGCCGTCGCCAGCAACAACGGGCCGTTTGCTGCCGGGTCCCGGCAAATTCTGCCCAGCAATGCGTCTGAAAAAGTTCTCCGTCGGCTTCGTCAGCAATGCTGATGCAAACCGCATACCAAACCCAATTGCGTTTTGTCCGGGTGCCTGCAGAAGCAGGTAGCAGAGTTGTGCGCGCTCGGCGCATTACTC
>JAKASH010000027.1 GCA_021828225.1 Acidobacteriota bacterium
AACCGCGTGTCATTCTATGCACCGGGCCTACCTCGCGAATATCATCTGTCGGTCTGGGGAACGGTTCAAACGAGCATTCAAGAAGCCGTTGAATCCCTCACCAGCGCGTTACCCAGGAACGCGCGCGTCGCCTTGATTCCTGAAGGGCCTTATGTCCTGGCTCGTGCGGCCACAAATGGAAACGGGCATAAGCTCGGTTGACTGCTCCGGCGCGAGACTTGCGACCTGACCTTGCTTTTCCTGTCCGAAAACGAAATACTTAAAAATGAGAGTTGGCAGTCATAGGGAGAAATATTCGTCAAGGATGGTGGGCGTCATGGAAAAGGCAACATTTGCGGCTGGATGTTTTTGGGGCGTTGAGGCCACCTTCCGCCAGGTCAAGGGCGTCGCTTCAACAGCAGTCGGATACATGGGAGGAACCCTGAAAAATCCGACTTACAAGGATGTATGCACAGACAAAACCGGACATGCGGAAGTCACTCAGATTGAATACGATCCCTCAGTAGTTTCCTACAACGAGCTTCTGAAGGTTTTCTGGATGGCCCATAATCCCACCACATTGAACCGGCAAGGGCCTGACGTCGGCACCCAATACCGCTCGGTCATCTTCTTCCATAGCCCCGAACAGGAAGCCGCAGCACATGCGTCCAAGGAAGAGCTAGAAAAGACCGGTATCTACAAACGTCCGATCGTGACGCAAATCGTTCCTGCGTCAGATTTCTGGCGCGCAGAGGAATATCACCAGCAATACCTGGAAAAGCGCGGGCTGGCTCACTGCTCCATCAAATGATGGGTCCCTTAGAGGAAAAATCAAAGTCTGCTCATCCGGAGGTGGGGCTGTGCTGGGCATGCCGCCACGTCCGTCGAGTTCAGTCCAGCCGGGCATCGACATTCTACCTGTGCCGGCGATCTGAAAACGACAAATGGTTCCCCCAATACCCCCGGCTCCCTGTTATCAACTGCAACGGGTTCGAGGCGGCCCCCGAACCGTCACAGAAGTGACCGTTCGAGTTCAAGCTGCGGGCATCACGTCAGCCACCAAAGCCACGCCAGACCAAAACCGAGCGTCAGCAGGGTAACCGGCAGACCCACCTTGAAATAATCACGAAAGCTGATATCAACTTCCGGCTTGGCGCGCTCAACAACAATGATGTTAGCCACCGAGCCGGTGATCGTCAGATTGCCAGCGAGAGTGCTGGCCATTGCCAGGATCAGCCATCCCATATGTGAGTTCGTGAAGCCCGGGACAACCGATTTCAAGAGCATAACGGCCGGAACGTTGCTGACCAGATTCGATATGGCCGCCACAACCACGGTAAAGATTGCCGGACTCTGCAGATTCCATGTTCTGGCGAAGTCCAAAAGCAGGTTCACCAGGCCTGCCTTCTCCGCCCCGCCGACAATGACGAACAGCCCCACAAAAAACACCAGAATTCCCCAGTCAACTTGCCCATAAACCTGACTGGGGTTGCGCGAGCGGGTTATCAGCATCATCGCGGCTCCGACCGCCGCCATCAGAGCCGGTGGAACTCCGGCGATAAAACCTGCCAGGACTAGCGCAACAACGATTCCGGGCTTGACTAGCAGTGCGCGGTCGCCTACCTCAGCCGCAACGGGGATTGCCACGGATGGATCCGTCACCTCTGCCCGTGAAAAGGCTACGTGCAGAACGAACCAGTCCAGCAGCAATCCGACAACAGCAACCGGCGCCAGGTGTAACAGGAAAGAGCTGTACTTGATGCCTGAAAGCGACCCAATCAGCATATTTTGCGGATTGCCGGTGATGGTGGCCACGCTGCCGATGTTCGACGCGGTTGCAACAGCCAGCAGGTAAGGTAGAGGCTTGACGCCCAGTTTTCTGGTAGCCGACAGCACAAAGGGCACCATCACCAGGCAAATGATGTCATTGACAAAGAACGCCGAAAGCAGCCCGCATGTAAAAATGATCGTCGGCAGCAGGTGATGCGGCTTCAGGCGTGTGAGAATCAGATCGGTAATCCACCCGAAAAATCCGGCCAGGCGAAGATAACCCACAATGAGCATCATCGAAAACAGCAGAACAATGGTATTGAAGTCAATCAAGCGAAGGGCATCTTGCGGCAGGACAATTCGGAAAGCAACCATCAGGACCGCACCGATAATGGCGGCGCCCGGACGGTCAATCTTCATCCCGGGAAATTTCCCGATGGCAAAGACCAGGTAGCTGCCCAGGAAGACCGCGTAAGCCGCAAGAATCCTAATTTCGGGAAGAACAGCAGGAGGAAGGTGGGTCATATGAACACAGGGCCGGGCAAATCTGCTCCTTCAAATGCGTAGTCCGTTTCAAATCCGCAGCTTGGAGCTTCCATTTTCGACCAAAAACCTGGCCAGCGCGAGGAGAATGTGACTGCCCGCCCTTCCTGCCGGCCGGACAGCGCGTCCGCAGTCGTTCTCCAAAGCTCGACAGGAATACCGGCTCAAACCGTCGTTCGTGGCGTCGATCTCGCTCATCTTGGGGCCTGAGATCGGGCGAAGGGGCGTGGAGCGGCTGATCGCGGCAGGCAGGCGAGCAATCTCCAACAATCTCAGAATTTCTTTTTTTGGCATTAATATGCTGTGATAGACTGGAGCCTTGAAAATTAACCGGCTTCACAAACCTTCCTCACAGAGAATTGGATTGGGCGAATGAAAGTTCTGATGATTTACCCCGAATTTCCTGATACGTTTTGGAGCTTCAAGCACGCGCTCCCATTCCCAGGCAAACGTTCCGCCTACCCCCCGCTCGGTCTGTTGACCGTTGCAGCCATGTTGCCTCCTTCCTGGGAGAAACGCGCTGTGGATTTGAACGTGCGTCCTCTCAAAGATACGGAACTTGACTGGGCAGATATCGTCTTTCTGAGTGGGATGATGGTGCAAGGGCCGTCGATGAAAAAGGTGATTACACGGTCGAAGGAGCGCGGTCTCCGCACTGTTGTGGGAGGCCCTATCGCCAGCACCACAGATCCCAGCATTGCTGAGGCCGATTACGTTGTTGAAGGCGAAGCCGAGGAACTTATTTCGATCCTGGCCAAGGATCTTGAGTCAGATGCTGCCCGAGCCCACTATAAGGCTCCCGTACTACCCGATCTGACACAGGTACCCGTGCCCGAACTTCGTCTGGTGGACCTCCGCAAGTATAGCGCCATGGCCGTGCAGTATTCCCGCGGCTGCCCGTTCACCTGTGAGTTCTGTGACATTATCGAGATTTATGGGCGCCGGCCGCGCACGAAAACCCCGGAGCAAGTGTGTACCGAGCTGTCCCATATCTACAACATGGGATGGCGGGGCCGTGTGTTCCTGGTCGATGACAACTTTATTGGCAACAAGAAAAATGTGAAGAAGCTGCTGCCGGAGCTGGTTCGATGGAACCGGGACCGTAATTATCCTTTCTCGTTCCTCACGGAAGCCTCGCTGAACCTGGCCGAGGATAATGAGCTTCTTCAGCTCATGCACGACGCTAACTTCAATAGCGTTTTCATGGGAATCGAAACACCGGTGGCCGAGAGCCTCAAGGAGACTACGAAGTTCCAGAACCTTCGCAAGGATCTTTTGGAGAGTGTCAAACTGGTCCAATCGTATGGCATGGAAGTGATGGCCGGCTTCATCGTGGGTTTCGACAATGATCCGCCTGATGTTTTCGAACGCCAGATTCAATTTATTCGAGATGCCGCCATTCCGATTTCGATGGTCGGACTGCTCAGCGCCTTGCCAAACACCCAGCTCTGGCGCCGATTGAAATCGGAAGGAAGGCTTCTCAAGGAAAGTCTGGGGAATAATACGCTTCTCGACATGAATTTCATTCCTCGGATGGATACTCAGGAGCTGATAGACGGTTACCGCAGGATCCTCGAAACCATCTATTATCCCGGCGAGTACTTCGACCGGGTCCAGACATTCCTTTCACATCTGGGTACGGCAGCACGGACTCCCATTGTTTTCTCGGACATCGTCGCCGTGGCCCGATCTCTCTGGCGGCAAGGCCTGCGAAGCGACTACCGGAAAGAATATTGGAAATTTCTGGCACAGACGCTGCGCAAACACCGGCAGCATCTGGACAAAGCGCTGACGCTGGCCATTATCGGACACCACTTCTTTGAACTAACGGGGACGGCAGAGTCTGAAGGCAGATTGTAAGACTGCCGTTCGGGTGCGCAGCTCGCTCTCGAACGGCGCATCGAATCGCGAGTTCGTTGGTGTTCTCTGGACTGCACGCCAGTTCAGCGGTGAAGAGGAAGATTCACGGTAAAAGTTGAACCAGCGCCGCGCTCGCTCTTGCAGTCTATGTAGCCGCCCGTGGCTCGCGCAATCGCATCGGCAATGGCGAGTCCCAGCCCGCCACTTGGCGTCTCTCCAGGCTTCGTCTCAGAAGAACCGGATTGTCCCACCCTGTAAAAGCGCTTAAAGATGTGGGCCTGATGTTCCGAAGGAATCCCAATCCCATGGTCCTGAAAGCTCACTTGCAGCTTTCCGTCCTGCTGTTCCACCCCAACCCGTACGGCCGTCTGGGGGGGTGAATACTTGATGGCGTTTTCGAGGAAAATCACGAACAGTTGCCGCAAAAACGCTTCGTCGCCCAGATAGGGGAAATCCTGTTGCAAGTCGCGTTCAATCACAATATTTTTGGCTTGTGCCATGGGCGTGAGCAGCGTGCATGATCCCTCAAGAATTTCGTTGAGATAGACAGGATCATTGGCCAGCCGAAGTTGCCCGGCATCAGCCATGGCAAGGGTGAAAAGGCCTTCGACGATCCGGCTCAACTTCTTCAACTCACCGTCAATCACCCGCAGAGCTTCCTGGTATTGTTGTGGCGATCTCGGCTCTGAAAGCAACAGTTCCGTCTCGCCTTGCAGTACCGAAAGCGGAGTTCGAAGCTCATGCGAGGCGTCAGAGACGAACTGGCGCAACTGCCCAAGAGCTGAAGCAACTCTGTCAAAAAGTTGATTAAAGGTCTCCGCCAGGCGGCTGAGTTCGTCGCGGGGAGTTTTGACAGGAAGCGGGTGCCACAAGTCAGGCTGATGAAACCCGGACACACGCCCGGCCATGCGTTCGGCGTGCCGGGTGAAAGTTGCGATGGGGGTCAGGCTCTTGCCGACATACCAGGCCGAAACGACAGCCGTCAGCAAAAGGCTCAGAGGCAGGATAAGAAGGATGATGCCGCGAAATGTCGCCAGAATGTGGTCGGCCTGGATGGTCGAAATGGCGACAACCAGCATGACGGGTTCCTTGCCAAACCGAAACGGAATGGCGGCAAGGCGCAACCGGTTGTGGCGCCCATATTCTACCGTCTGGAAGACCGTTGCATGGCCCTGCAACACAATGGAGCCCAGATCAAACGTTCCGGCCCGAACGTTGCGTGAGCGCTGCAATACATGTCCGGAAGAATCCAATAACTCAAAGTATTCCCCCCGAAGGTTCAGCTCGTCGACGTCCTTCTCGTTGTAGGGATCTGTGATGAGGTCGGCAATGACCGGACGAGCTGTTTCCAGGAGTTGCTGGTCTAGCTGATTGTAGACTTCGCGCGACAGCAACACGTAGAATCCAGCAAAGCACGCTGCAAGCAGGACGCCTACCACCGCGCAGAACATCAGCATCATGCGGCGACGAAGAGACCAGGCGGGCATCATTCCTCGAGTTGCATGCAATAACCAAGACCGCGGACGGTGCGGATCAGCCTCACCCCGTGATCCTGGTCAATCTTCTGCCGAAGGCGGTTGATATAAACTTCCACAAGGTTCGTTTCACTGTCAAAGTGGCAGTCCCAGACGTGTTCGACGATCTCACTGCGAGTGACCGCATCCGGGGCACGAAGCATCAGAAATTCCAGCAAGGCGAACTCACGGGAAGTAAGCGGTATTGCGGTTTCACCGCGTTTTGCCCTGCGACGGTGCCGATCGAGTTCAAGATCACCATAGCGCAGGGTTGCCGCGCTTTTGCCAAATCCACGCCGGATCAGGGCCCGGACCCGCGCTTCAAGCTCCGCCAGGGCAAAGGGTTTCGTAAGGTAATCGTCCGCGCCCGCGTCCAACCCCTCAACTCGCTCTTCAACCAGGACCCGCGCCGTCAGCATCAGGATCGGAGTTTCAATGCCTGCCTGCCGCACTTTTCGGCAAACTGCAATGCCATCCATCCCAAGTAGCCTGATGTCCAGAAGAATGGCATCATAGGGCGCGGAAAAAGCCATTTCCAGGCCTTCCTCGCCTGTTTCGGCCACATCGACGGCGTAGGCCTTTTCGCGCAGGGCGCGCGCCACAAAACTTGCCACTTTGCGTTCGTCTTCAACCAGGAGAATGCGCATATAAGCCAACCCAAGTATTATACGGCGGGGCTGTGCCAATTTTATACAAACAGGCTGTTTTGTAATTAGAATGAGGACTATCGGTCGAGACCCCGCTGGCGTCACCGTCCGTTAAGCCGGTAACCCATGGCGCTCTGAAGCCACCCACACTCTCAAAATCCCACCCCACGCTACGACAATGGCTTACGATAACCCTTGCGTATGCTCTGTTGTACGCTCGGTTGGATTAATTGGAATTTACTACGGGAGGAACCGAGATGTGATTGAGGCAGGTTGAAAATCTCGGCTCTCCCGAAAGTGCGTTATAACTACCCCCTCACGAGGGCGGATAGTAGCTTACTTGACTGTGGTCCGTTACTGGCGACAATAATGCCAGAATGTGAACGCCGGATGCAAGTAAAAAGTCCTGGCCGGCACCTGATGACAAGGCGAGGGCTCCTAGCCCACCGAAATTTATCTTCGGGAGGAAATTGAGACCGAGTTTCCTCCCGAAGCAATCATTGACAACCCGTGTGGAGAAGCGTTAGGGGATGCTGTGCGACCCTTGCGTCACTATCAAATCATTAGGCTAAGGCATCTCCGAGCAACACGGGTCATGTGAACATAATCCAGTTTCGTCCACTTTGCGCTAGAATGACTGTTCGTAATGAGTTGGGGTGACATGGAACGAAAACCGGAACCCGAAGTCATGGGCGATGAAGTCGAAGTTTCTGCCTATGCTTCGGCTGCGGGCCAGAAGCATCTGGACGCCCTCGATAACACCTTCGTGAATCAGGCGCTTTCACTCGGGTCGCCCGAGGGCATGCTCACCGGCCGGTTGCTTGATGTTGGGTGCGGGCCGGGCAATATCGCCCTGAAGATTGCCCAACGCTGCCCCCGGCTCGCGATTGTGGGTGTGGATCGTTCGGCCAACATGCTGAAGGCTGCTCGCCGGGTGGCCACGGAACTCGGATTGGGAAACCGTGTACACTTCCTTCGGGGCAACGCAGGCCAGATTCCATTTCCCGGCGGCATGTTTGACACTGTCCTTTCCAATTCCGTGCTGCATCATCTTACGAATCCCTTGCAAGCGTTCGAAGAGATGCAGCGGGTTGCGAGACCGCGCGGCGCGGTCTTAGTCCGCGACCTGCTCCGCCCTTCCCGCCTTGCATTCCCATGGCATGTCCGGTGGCATGGCCGCCATTATTCCGGCGTCATGAAAAAGCTCTTTGAAGATTCAGTCCGTGCCGCGTACACTCCAGATGAGCTTGCCGATTTGTTAAGCCGCTCCGGGATGTCAAAAGCTCACATATTCATTCACGAAGGAACGCATATGGGTTTCGTGTATAGGGGACGGCACCAATGATACGCATGTCAGGCAGAACTGCGATCAAGTCAACTCTTCTCATGATCCTGGTCCTTTTTGCGCCGGCTGCCCTTGCTGCAAAGGATAAACGGCCGGCCACTTACCGTATCCCTCTGCCTCCCAAACCGGATTTTTCTTCGATCGAGTGGATGGTTGGTGATTGGACAGGCCAGATGGTCAAGCACAGTCCGCAGGGCGAGATTCGGCTTTCTGTCTCTTATGATCTTGACCGTCGCGTGATGGTGTTCAGGGAGAAATTCTCACTTGCCGCGACCAAGGAAGTTCCTGCCGACAATGAATCTTCCATCGGGATTCTGTCCCGAGGGCCTTCTGGTGATTCATTCCTGTTTCAGGTTTATTCCAGCACGGGCTTTATCAGCCGCTATCGCGTAAGCGTTGCGGGCTCGGAAATTGACTTTACTCCTGACGGAGGCCTTCAACCTCTTCCCGGGTGGCTGTCACGCCGCATCATTCAGCGAAGCGACATCGATGGATTCACTGAAACCGTTCAACTGGCGCCACCGCAGAAAACGTTTTTTGACTACTACACGGTTGCCTTCACCCGTCAGTCCACACCCGAGAGGCCAACGTCCGGCCTTTCCGGTGATCACAAGAAACCGTAGGCCGTTACTATTGAGTTGCTTGTGTGCTCGATTGCCCGATGCGATAAGCTTTGAGTGAGGTCTGAATCTTTCGAAGGCCTCAACAGGAGGTGGGCATGTCACCCCGCAGGAAAAAACACCTCATCATCGTCGCCGTCATCTTAGGTGTGCTGGCCATAATCTGCGTCCTTGTCGTGCCAAGGCTTGTGAACGTCAATCGCTATCGCCCCGAGGTTGCGGCATACCTTGAAACCAAGACGGGAAAGCCGGCCCATATCGGGCATCTCGAACTCACGCTGTTTCCTCATCTTGCAATCCAGATCGATGACTTCGCCATGGGAAACCCCAAGGGATTTCCTGCCGGCGATTTCCTTCAAGCGCAACGGATCTATGCCTTGTTCAAGGCGAGCGCGCTTTGGAACAAGAGAATCGTGGTCAAGTCGTTGATCGTCGAAAAGCCCGTCATTCATATCCTCAGCAATGCCGACGGCCACTGGAATTTCGAGAATCCACCGAAGAGAAATACCGGCACAGCAAAGGCATCGGATCCCGAGGGAACGGGCTTCGTACTGGGAGAAATCTCCAAAGTCACAATCGACCAAGGGGAAGTGACCCTGGCCAACCTGTTGCCTTCAGGCGAAATGGGACCAACCTATTTTAACGGGCAAGGCATTTCATGCAGCTTTCAAGATGTGAATGTCAGCGCTTTGACGGCCTCGCACTCCCCGGCGGCTTCGTCTGACCCTGCAAATTCTTCGCCCTCACAGTCAGGACCTATCGGTGTCACCTCCGCGACGGACAACCCCTCCGCGGCGGTCGCTCACGGTTCTTTCCATGCCGACTCATTGCTTTTTGGAGCAATCCTGGCGACCTCCGTCGATTCACAAGTCCGTCTCTTCCCCAAGCAGGCGTATCTCGACAACCTCACTCTGAAAATTGCCGGTGGATCCGCCAAGGGCAATGTCGCCTTCGATTTCTCCCAACCGAACCTGCTCTATCGCGCTCAGACGGCCTTCCAGGAGATCGACGTGGCCCAGCTCCTCAAGGCATTTCCGAGCGCGCGCGGACAGATGACCGGCACAATGGAAGGGAACCTCAATCTCAACGGTGAAGCCGCCCATTCGTCCGACCCCCTGAGCGGGCTCCAGGGTACCGGCCAGGTGAACGTCCGCAACGGAAGACTTCCCAGCCTGCAACTGAACAAGAACCTGCTGTTTCTGGTGCGAATGGCGGGAATTGGCGCGCCTTCCGGGGACCCTGCCTCATTTTCCATGGTCTCTGCTGATCTGAATTTTGTGAATCAAACCCTGGTCAGTCATACAGTCAGGATTTTGAGCAACGACGTCGACGTGAACGCTTCCGGCAGCGTCGCGCTCACCGGGTCCAACCGGATGAACTACACGGGCATCGCCCGGGTTCCGGCAAAGAATACCGGACTCACAAACGTACTGGCCGGCCTTTCGGGAGCCACATATGCCAATGGCAAGCTTGCCTTTCCATTTGACCTGAAAGGGCCGCTCGCGAACCCTCAATTCAGTCTCAGCTCAGGGAAAGGAATCTTAGGCGGTCTTCCCGGCCTTTCGGCGCCGTCCAACGCGCCGACTTCAGGCAGTAAACAAGGGAATCAGCCCGGCAATTTTGTCCAGGATCTTGTCAACCTTTTCGGCAAGAAGAAGACATCTTCCACTCCTCCAAAACAATAGCGCTTCCCGTGATTTATAGAGCACCGCAAAATACAGTTAGGTGATCGGCCGTAGCGCCGGTGCCCTCACCGGGGCATTTCGGCGCTGAGGACTGCGCCGCCACAAAAATACTGTCATTATAATCTGCACCCCCGTAAGGACAGTCCCTCTTCGATCAGGACCGTCACAACTCCGCACTTCGGGTAAGCAGGCGCGGAACCGGCAATCTGTGCGATGATAGTCCTTTTGTCCGTGACACAATATTTCCTGTGACTGCCGAATAACTTATGACCATTCCCAATGCCATTCTTCTATTCTTCGCTGCGCTTGCCGCCGGAATTCAAAACTCGATTGCGGGAGGCGGTAGCTTTTTTTCCTTTCCTGCTCTGATTTTTTCCGGCGTGCCGCCCATTCCCGCCAACGCTACCAATACGATGGCTATCTGGCCAGGGACCATGGCCAGCGCCGGGGCTTATCGAAAAAAGCTGCCGCGGAACGCGCGGGTGCTGGTCCCGCTGATTCTGGCTAGCCTCGCGGGCGGATTCTTTGGCGCGCACCTGCTGGTCCACACTCCGCAGCGAACCTTCATGCGCCTGATCCCGTTTCTGTTTCTCGGGGCGACCTTGCTGTTCGCGTTCGGGAAGAAGCTGATTCGAGGCGGCACGCATGCTGAAAAGCCAGGCAATCCCTCGTGGCTGGCTCTGGGTGGAGTCACTCTGGCCCAATTCTTCATCGCCGTTTATGGGGGTTATTTCGGCGGCGGCATGGGAATCCTGATGCTCTCCGTTCTCACCTTTCTGCCGCTCGGGGACATTCACGCGACAAACGGCGTCAAAGCGCTGCTCGCTTCGTCCGCGAATGGCGTTGCTATTGTCACTTTTGTCGCCGCACGACTCATCCTCTGGCCGCAAGCCGTTCTGATGCTGGTTGGGGCAGCGCTCGGCGGTTATGGAGGAGCGCATTTCGCGCAGAAGATTAATCCCGCGCGCCTGCGAACCTTCATCGTTTGCGTCGGCTTCGTCATGTCCTTTTACTTCCTCTGGCGTTACCACTGAAACGCGATGAACGCCTTGTCTTCGCCAGCCATGCCCTGCGAATCGAATCCAGAGATTGCGACGCACTGGAATTCCACCTGTCCATGGGCAGCTATTCTGCCGGCATCGCCACCGCTCTCCCGGTTCGAATCGACTCCTTCGCCGCATCCAGAATCTCATTCACTTCCACATTCAGGCGAGGAGAAAGCAGCCCCGTAATCGGGCGGTTGTGCTGAATGCAGTCGACCAGGTAAGCGATGGGATTTGATCGGGTCAACGACAGCGAGGGAAGTGATTCCGGCTGGCCGTCAGGAAACTGCGCCGAGTCCTGCACGTTATATCCCCGGTAAAGCAACGCGCTCGGCAAGGCCAGCAGGCTGCCATGCGGGCCGAACACCTGAATGCGCTCCATGGTAAAGGGCCAGTCCCAGGAGGGCTCAAGGATGGCGTTGCCGGTCGGATATTCCAGCACGATCACATCGTCATCATCAACCGCATTGTGCTGGCGGACCTTGAGCTTCAGCGAGCGGGCAAACACCTTGGTTGGTTGGCCTTCCTTTCAACCACAAAGCCAGCGCCACGCCGTAACAGCCGAAGTCCATGATCGCGCCGCCGCCGTTCTTGACCGGATCGTAAAGCCACGCTGCGAACTCTTTGGAGGTGCCGATTTCGCGTGGCCCCTGATGCCCGTACTGCGAGACAAGCTGATGAATGGGTCCAATCTTTCCGTCCTTCACCTGCTGGTAGAGCTGCTGGTATGACGGCAGCCAGTTGTTGAAATAGTTCACCATCAGCTTGATGTGAGCGGCGTTCGCCAGTCTCTCCATTTCCCGGGCGTCAGCGGCAGTGGTTGCCATGGGCTTTTCCATTTCCACGTCGATGTGGCGCCTGGCGCACTCGCGCACGACCGGAAGATGGTGATCGGTTTCCGTCGTAATGATCACGGCCTGGGGCTTCATCTGGTCCAGCATCGTGACGTAATCGGAATAGAACTTGACGCTGGCCGGCACCAGAGCCTTCGCCTTTAAGACCAGATCCGGGTGAGGACTCGCAATGGCCACCAGCTTCGCCTGCGGAACCTGGCTGATGTCCTTCAGAATTCCCCAGACATGATCGTGACTAAGACCCACAATCGCAAACCGGACGTTACCCGAGCTTCCCTGAGCCCTTGTGCCCGCAGGCGCCAACAACATGAAACATGCAAACGTAATGAGCAGCACTTTGCGCATGAGTATTCCCTCCAGTGGCACCACAATAACCCATTTTTAAGAATGGGGCCGCAGAGATTGCAATTGAGGACCCAGGCGAAATTCCGCTGGCAACACGCGGCGAAGCGGGGTAGAATCCCGTTGTAGATTGTCTGGGCCGATCCAAGTCCGATACTGATCCGTGCACGTCTCTGATCCTGACCATTAACGAGAGGAGACCTTCCATGGCCGACACATCTTCCCCGTCGAAGCTTTCCATCCCGCGGCTGATTCTGATTCCGGCAATTATCACGCTGGCCGTCACTTTCCTGAGGCTCACCGGCGAGATGTTGCACTGGTCGAGCATCCTGTTCAGCCGGGCTGAAGGCGGTGGCGCCGCGATTGTCGGCATCACCTGGTTGCCCTTCATCTTTGGCCCGTACTTCGCCTTCAAGCTGTGGGACAAGGGTCACATCCCGTCGAGTCCCGGCAAGACGATCGGCTACGCGATTCTCGGGTTTGCACTCCTTGCGGCAGGCGCCATCATCGGCTTCGCGCCCGTCGTCTCTTTTCCTGGCCGTCTGGCGCTGGGGCTGGTGCTGATGGTCGCTGCCGGCGCCTTGCAGTTCGTTCCCTGGCGCGCGCTCGCCACGACTCTGATCGCCTATGCCTACACGGCACGCGTCCCGGTGGCCATTGTGATGTTTTTTGCCATGCGGGGCAGTTGGGGCACTCACTATGACGCGGTGCCGCCCGATACCGCACAGCTCGCTTTCTGGCCAAAGTACCTGGAGCTTGCCATCGCTCCGCAGCTCGTAATGTGGATTGCTTACACAATGACCATCGGTGCGCTCTTCGGAGCAATTTACGTGGCCATCGTGCGCCGCAAAAAGCCGGTGGCGGCGGCTCCAGGCAGCCAGCAAGCCGCCGGAGCCTGAGGGCAGGATGGCCGGCCTGAGACTTGGACTCATGAAGGGCCTTTCCGGCAGGAAAGAGGCGGGATAGTTTTTGTTTCGTTCTTGCGGTTGTTTTTTCCGGTTTGTTTTTTTGCGGTCTTTTGTTTTCAACAACTTGGCCAGCTTCGTTTTCCGGTTCGTTTCCGGTTCGTTTTTCAGGCCTTTCCTTTATTTTCAACAACTTCGGTAGCTTCGTTTCCGGTTCGTTTCCGGTTCGTTTTTGGAGTCCCATCCTTTGTTTTCAATACTTTCCCCGGTTCGTTTTTAAAAAAAAAATTCTTTTTTTTGTTTTTGCTGGCCAAAACGGTCTTGCAGCCTTATTCTTCAAGGACCCCGCTCCCGTTTCATAGCCTACAAATGGCATCTTCCCGTTCCCGTCTATCTGGCCTTTGCAGCGCAGCTTTCG
>JAKASH010000028.1 GCA_021828225.1 Acidobacteriota bacterium
CCGTGATGGCTACCAGCTCGTGCCCCCCTATGCCGCGCACAACACGAGAAGTCCGTGCCCTTTCGCCTTTGAAAATCCCGCGACGGACAAAACACCGTCGCGGCTACCGGCTCCTGCACCTAAAGCAGGCCAGGAGCTTATGTCCTCTCCATTGAAACTCATAGACAGAATACAGTGGCCCACCAAACGAATGATAGCCTTATTCATCAGCAGACATCTGACGCAGCTTTGTGATGTCGCGTAACGGTGGCGCCCCAAATAACCGGCTGTAATCACGGCTGAACTGCGAAGGGCTCTCGTAGCCTACTTGAAGCGCTGCGGTTGCAGCATCCAGGTGCTCTGACAGCATTAAACGCCTGGCTTCTCGCAAGCGTAGCTGCTTCTGGAACTGTAATGGGCTTAAAGCGGTCATCGACCGGAAGTGATGATGAAACGTAGAACTGCTCATGCGGACATGAGCAGCGAGGTCATCGATACGCAACGGCTGTGTGAAGTTACCCTTCAACCAATCGACCGCACGCGCGATCTGATGACTCTGACTCCCCGCCGACGCAATCTGGCGCAAACGCGTACCTTGATCACCAACGAGTAGCCGGTAAAGGATTTCCCGCTGGATGATCGGTGCAAGGATCGGAATGTCTTTCTCTTCAGCAAGCAAGTCTATCAACCGTTGGAAGGCGGTGAGCAGCGGCAGCGTCACCTCGCCGGTCGCCATTCCACGGCTTGATTGCTGCGCACGCGGCGGTGGAAGGCTGCTGTCCACCATTAGTTGAGAAATCTCGCGCTGATCAAGCTTCAACCTGAGCCCCAAGTAAGGCTTCTCCCGGCTCGCTGTGATAATTTGCACAATCGTGGGGAGATGCACGGACGTGATCAGATAATGGTGTGCGTCATACACATACGCGTCATCTCCGAGCAGTACGCGCTTGGCCCCTTGTGCGACCAAGCAAATGCTCGGTTCATACATGCCGCTTATCGGCTCGGTCGGTTCATCCCGCCGAAAAAGTGACAAACCAGGGACTGCGGTTATGTGCCGCTCGCCTTTTTCGGTCCATCGGGCAATGATTTTCCCCAAGGCATCGAGCGCAGCTTCCATGCTGTTATTCTCAATCTCCTGCATAATGGCCTGATTTCTCATGAATTCTTCGTTCTTGAATACTACCTGACCCCACTTCGCGTTACAACTAATATCCAAGGTCTCGTAGGATTAGGCAAGAAATGAACAGGATTGGTCTACCTGTCTTTGTTCTTTCAGCGCTAGGATGTGATCTTCAACAAGGTAGTCCTGAACAGGTGAAAGGAGAAACAATGCAAAAGCGCATATTGGGAAAAAATGGTCTGGAAGTTTCGGCTCTCGGGCTCGGCTGCATGGGAATGAGCTTTTCTTACGGCCCGCCCGCAGACAAGCAGGAGATGATTTCGCTCCTCCGGGCAGCCGTGGAACGCGGCGTTACATTCTTCGATACGGCAGAGGTCTATGGCCCGTTCACCAACGAGGAACTCGTCGGTGAGGCGCTCTCTCCTCTGCGCGATCAGGTGGTGATTGCCACCAAGTTCGGTTTCGATCTCGATCCCAAGCACGATCCCAGGGGGATGCAGGGTGCACCTGCCCTGAATAGCCGGCCTGAGCACATCAAGCAGGTCGCCGAGGCCTCGCTCAAGAGACTCAGGATCGATGCCATCGATCTGTTCTATCAACATCGTGTTGACCCGGAGGTGCCAATCGAGGAGGTGGCGGGAGCGGTAAAGGACCTGATTCAGGAAGGTAAGGTCAAGCACTTCGGCCTTTCTGAGGCCGGGGTGCAGACGATTCGTCGCGCTCACGCCGTCCAGCCCGTGACAGCACTCCAGAACGAATACTCGCTCTGGTGGAGACGCCCTGAAGAGGAAGTGCTGCCGACACTCGAAGAACTCGGGATCGGCCTCGTGCCCTATAGCCCTCTGGGCAAGGGGTTCCTCACGGGGAAAATCAACGAAAACACTACGTTCGACAGTACCGACTTCCGCACCACTCTCCCTCGCTTTACGCCGGAGGCTCGGAAAGCGAATCAGGCCTTGGTTGATCTGCTTGGCTCGATCGCAGAACGGAAGAATGCGACACCTGCCCAGATCGCGCTCGCTTGGCTGCTTGCCCAGAAGCCGTGGGTTGTTCCAATCCCAGGTACCCGGAAGCTGGAGCGTCTGGACGAGAACATCGGAGCACTTGCAGTCGAACTCACGTCCGACGATCTCCACAAGATCGATAGCGCCGCCGCAAAGATCACCGTGCAAGGGGCTCGGTACCCCGAAAAGCTGGAGCAATTGACCGGTCGCTGAACTTGAGCGGACAGCGATCCGGCCACGTCTTCAACAATAAAATACCAAGCGGGTAGCGAGTTTCAGCTTTCCGAAACTCTGCGGCTTTTTGCCGGTTTCCAAACCAAGAACCGGAGAGCCTGAAACGCACAGATTCTGCGCGACGCTGCGTGCTTTCGCCCCTCCGGGGCTTCGGAAGATTTTAACGCCAATAGGGTCCCACGGCTCACGCCGTGGGCTAAAATCTATCGGCCCTCCGGGCCTGGAATGGACCGACGCGGGTGGCGCATCTATCGCCGTTTTGGCGGTGTGCGTGCGGACATTGAGAACGTGGCATCAGGGCGTGCGGTGCGGGTCGATTATGCCCGTTTGCCGGACTCCTATCACGGACAAAAAAGCCCACGGCGTAAAATTCGTGTCGTGGCTACCGGAGTAAACTCCCGCCAGGCGGCTGCCGCGCCTGGCAACAGCCGCCCGCTTTCTGGGAGAAGATCCGACGCTGTAGAGTAACAAATCAGTTTAGTGATTCACACCTCCAGACGACGTCTGGTTGGTTTGCGCCGCTTCTGTCTCGAACTGCGGAACGAGAACGGTGATTTCTACTCGCCTGTTCGCCGCGCGGCCTTTCCGCGTGTTGTTGGCAGCAGCCGGGGCCTCTTCGCCGTAACCCAAACTGTGGATTTGAACCAACGGGACGTTGTGATTCAGAGTCAGGTATCGGACAACCGCATCGGCTCGACGCTGGCTCAAGGCCAGATTGTGTTGTTTCGGGCCAGTCACATCGGTATATCCCTGGATCTGGATCACGTAATGTTTCAATGGGCCGACAGCCTCGGCGACTTCGTCGAGACTCTGCTTGTTACCCTTCGTCAAGTCACTCTTGTTCAAACCAAACGTAATTGTCGTGTGGTGAGCGGCTTGATAGTTGTAGATGTTATCGATCATCTTTTGAGCGTGGTTGGCAGCAGAGAGACCGTTTGCCGCCGTTTCGTTAGCGGACTGGGCGTGCTGGTCCGCTTCCTTAGCGGCCTGGTTGGCCTGGTCCGCGCCGCTTTGCGCTTGAGCTATTCCCGCCTCAGTTTTCTTGTCCAGCTCTTTAATGTCCTGGGCATTCTGAGACGTTTTCTGATCGACCTTCTGATCGAGGCTTGCGACCCGTGTTTCCAGTGGGGCTTGGTTGTTGCGCACGAACTTGCGCGTGGCAATGCAACCCGTAGCCAGCAAAAGCAGTGGGATTATCCCCACAGCAGCTAACTTGGTAGTCTTTGTGGCATTCATACATTCTCCTCCCTACGCCCGCCATAGCCGGGCGACGGTAAGGTTCCAGCTCTATTCATCCATCACAATAGCTGAGGGGCAGTCCAAGGGGAACTGTCAGTTCTGACAGTCCCCGTCGGGTGCGATTTCCGGTACTTCACCGATGCGGCCGGAAGGCAGTGTGAATCCCGCCGAGGCCACATGCCATGCTAGAAATTCTCGACGATATCGGTGACCAGGGTGCGGGCGAAGTCGCGCGACAGGCGGTTCAAGGCGGGCTCGTCTTCCTCGTAGAGCGCGGAGGTGGACTGGCTGACCTGGTACTCCTCGCGGAAGACGTAATGGGGATTAGAGAACAGCACCTGTTTGGTGTGAAGATCGATTAACTCGACGCTGGCGTTCACCTGGATCTGGAAGGTGGTGGCCGCACCCGTGTTGGGGTTGTAGGTCAGGACGCCGGAGCGGACGGAATCGATGGTTCCCTTCAGCTCGGCGTCAGCGCCGGCGGGATTGGGCGTCACTTGAAAGTCCGTCTGCTCCAGAAACTCGCGCGTGACGGCGGCGGAGACTTTCTGCTCAATCCGGAAGCGGGTGCTTTTGTTGGTGAAGACCGGGATGGCGATGGTCTTGACGTCCGGAGGAAGCCGCGAGGCAGTGCCGGCCACGTGGTAGCCGCAGGCAACCGACAGCAGAATCGAGCAGGCCGCAAGCGCGGCAGCCGAGGCACGGCGAAGGTGCTTCATTGGATGAGGTGCAGCGGCTGGCGCTGGTGGTGCAGCCCCTCCGCAATCTGGACGGCGTTGACCGCCGCAAGCCGCAGGTTGTCCGCAACCGCCCAGAACCAGATGCCGGCAGGATGCGCGGCATCCGGCTGAATGGCGTCCACCAGGATGTCGTCAGAGCCGGCCGCGTCGGCCTGCGTGGGCGGCTTCTCAGAAGCCCGGTGAATGGCAAGCGGCGCACCATCGAGCGCGGCAACCAGGTCGGAAGGCGGCACGCGGCTCTCGGTCTCCACATAGAGGGAAAGGGCGGTGGAATAGAAGACCGGAACTTGGAACAGCCGTAGCGCCGGCACGGGCAGGCGGCCGCCAAAGTAGGCCTGAAGCTGCTCGCGAATGCGGGACTCCAGCGCGTCGGCGTGCTCGAACCCGGCGCCCAGGCGCGGCAGCAGGTTAAAGGCAATCTGGGCGCCGAAAGCCTCTCGCGGAACCTTTTGAAAGCTGAGCAGATTCACCGTCTGCTTCTGCAGTTCGTCAATGGCGCGCGGCCCCATTTCGGAAGCCGGACTGAAGATCTGGGCCACCGCATTGCGGACCGGGAACCGCGCAGCCACCCGCGCCAACAGGGCGCTGACCATGATGGCCGCCGCGTGCGGCGCAGTGATAATCCGCAGCCCCTTGCCCCGCTCCGCTTCCTGAGTCGCGGGCGAAGGGCGGCCAAGGGAAGGAATGCGCAGGGTGGGAGCAGCGGCCTGCGGAACGCTTGAAGTCAGATCGATGATGGTGCGCAGGCTTCGGGAAGTCTCCCGCTGGCGGCTGGCCTGTTCAACCCAGGAATCGAGGTGCTCATGCGGCGCCGCAACAAAGGCGAAATCGAAGTCGGCGGGAATCCCCTCGTGGTACTCGACGGCGGCCCGGCGGCGCCGGCTGAGATCGACAATAGGCAGATCGGCTTCAGCAGGCTCTCCGGAGACGGTCTTGAGTTCGGCAACGGGGAAATTCCGCTCCTCCAGAACCGTGAGGAGCTCTCGACCGAGCAGCGAGGACGCGCCAATGACGGCCACGTGATAACCAGCACGCTTCATTGGACCTTTACCTCCTCCGGAGCAGGAGGGTTGGGACGGGGCTTGGAAGGAATCTCGTGAACGATTCCTGAGAGCGCGTAGGTCAGCGCCAGAATCAGCAGGACGGGCTCCGAGTAAAACACCACTGCCCAGACTATCAGTCCGATGAGGATGATGGTCACGTAGGGACGCCGGCGGCGCAGATCAAGCGCCTTGAAACTGTAATAGCGGACCCGGCTGACCATCAGGAAGGCCAGAGCCAACCCGGTCACAAGCCACACCATGGCAAAAGGCCAGAAGGTCAGCGGGACTTTCTCCCAGTGCACGACGGCGGCAATAACACCCGCAGCGGCCGGAATGGGCAGGCCAACAAAGTAACGGCGGTCGACGCCGGGCTTGTTGGAGTCAATATTGAATCGTGCCAGGCGCGCCGCCCCGCAAATGAGGTAGGCAAAGGTGACAATCCAGCCGATGGCCCGCAGATGATGCGTCAAGGGAAGATGCGAAGCGTCAATCGCCGGGCGCACTCCCCAGGAGTAGGCGAGAAGTCCGGGAGCCAGGCCAAAAGCGATCACGTCGGCGAGCGAGTCGAACTCGCGGCCGAAGTTGGAAGTGGAGTTGGTGAGACGCGCGATGCGGCCATCCAGGCCGTCGAACAGAATGGCCAGCCCGATCGCCATCGCAGCGTCATCAAAGGCGCTGCTTGCCAGCGAACCGGCAGCCCCGGCAGCCATCAACTGCGCCCCTTGCAACGTCATCAGGATGGCGTAATACCCGCAGATAAGCGTGCCCACCGTAAACAGGCTCGGCAAGATGTACATGCCGCGCCGCAACCGGTGGTTATTCGGTGCCGTGTCCGCCCCTTCCTTAACGCTAGGATTCGTTAGATCTGCCGGTTCCAATGATGGTGCTCCCCGCCTTGACGTGGTCGCCGACTTTGACGTGGATAGTCACCTCGGGCGAGACGAAAACATCCACCCGGGACCCAAACTTGATCATTCCGATGCGCTCTCCGCGCTCAACGCGGTCGCCAATGTTTTTCCAGAAGACGATGCGGCGTGCGAGAACTCCTGCAATCTGCCGGACAACAACCTCGCCTGCTTCGCCGGCAACCGTGAAAGTGTTGCGCTCATTCTCCACCGAGGCACGCGGCTCGGAGGCCATCCGAAACGACCCTTTCCGATAGACCACACTCTGAATGGTTCCGGCAACGGGCGAGCGGTTCACATGAACGTTAAAAGGCGACATGAAAATGCTGATGCGCTGGCGAGAACAACCAGCCTCTTCTTCTTTCCGAACCTCCACCACGCGCCCGTCCGCAGGAGAAACAAGAACCCCCGCGCCCGCCGGAACGAGCCGGTCAGGGTCTCGGAAGAAATTCAGGACCAGCAACGCAAGGATGAAGAAGAAAGCGGCGGCAAAAAAGAGAAACTTCCCTGGCCAGAGAAACCCGAGACCCAGCAGCCCGCCTCCCACTAAAAACAGGGGCAGGCCGTACCAGTACCCTTCTTTTACCATAACCCTTGGGTGTGCAGCCCCGCCCCTGTCCACGTACAATCCTGCAGAGGGCCAGAACCCGTCGCAATTGGGTACATTACCCCATGCCCTCCCGCAACGCATCTTGTTGCGAGGAAGGGATTCACTCCTGCTCGACCATCCACTTCACTAGGCAGCAGTTCTGCCGCTCTTCAGCAACGCGGCCATTTGATCCTTCAGCCGCAGCTTAAGCTTTTTCAGTCTGACTTCCTCAAGCTTCTCTTGGTCAGAAAGGAAAGGCTTGGCCTCTAAACGTTCCAGCTCGGCTGCGTACCTGGTGTGTTCTTCGTGAAGGCGTTGATATTCATCGTTATCGGCCATCAATTTATCCCGGACGGCCTCGGTAGGGGTGCTCACTGGTGTGCCACCTCCTGCTCATGTATATTTTACTCTCGTCAGGCTAACACACACCAGCACCCGGTTCAAGCCGGAAAGATGCCCATGCGTTGAGGCTGGGCAAGTTCATGGGCAAGAAATCCACAAGGCCTGCAAAAACTGTTCAAAAACTATGTGGAAAAGAAAAACCCGGCCGATCGGCCGGGTTTTTCTGTGGCAGTGGCTACCACCAAGTCTGCAGTTCTTAAGAGAAACGGAAGGGGCGGATGACTGCTGACCGCCAAAAAGTATCCCCTACTGACCCTTCTTCATTCCTTTTTTGGCGCCGTGCTTCTTGGCGTGCTTGGTGTGTTTCTTGCTGGTCTGGGTCGTAGTTGCATGCTTCTTGCTGTGTTTCTTGGCAAACGCCGGCATCGACAGAGTCGTGGCCATAGCCAGAGCTGCCATAAGGGTAAGGAACTTCTTCATCGTTTGTACAACCTCCAAGTCAAAAATAACTACTGGACTCGCCGTAGCACGACGTGTTCCAAAGCAGGGTGGTAGGCAGGGCTCCACAAACAACTCTCTGTTTTCCAGTTGCTTAGCTTTTTTGGCCTTATTTTCGCCTTTTTTTTGAGGTTTCAGATTTCCAGCCTTTTACACCATATGGTGTGGGTTGCATACCGTTTCGGGTGGCACCTTCGGGTGTAACAGGGAATGGTCAAGGGGAAAATTCACGACCTTAGGAAAAAACTTCGTTGCAAGGGAAAGCTTGAATGCAAGCTCGTCTAAAGCAGTCAGCCTTCAGACCCGGGAATTCAGCTTGCTGACCAGAACCAGCGCGTCTTCCCTGGGATTATAATAGTAGTCTTTTCGCCTTGCGAGCAGCGTAAACCCAAGAGAATGATAAAGTTCCATCGCAGGTGTGTTTGAACCCCGGACCTCGAGAAAGATTCTCCTGACGCCGTCATCGGATAATCTTCGGCAGGCGTCCCGGAGGAGCAACTTAGCCACGCCCTGACGCCGGAATCGGGGAGCAACTGCAATGTTCCAGAGTTCTGCTTCTTCGCCCAGCCGGTAGAACACCGAGAACCCCAGCAGCATGGCAGGGATCTGGTCCTCAAGCTCCGCCACCAGGATCATTCCCCGGGGATCCGCGGTCAGATGTTCATACTCGCGCGCCGGCCAGGCTGCGGCGAGTTTGCAGGCATTCTGAATTTCCAGGACTGCATTCAGATCATCCCGCGAAAACAGCCTGATTTTCACTATCGTAGAAACATCTGACATGGAGGGTTGGGATATTCTCGGACCTGTACGAACGGAGAGCTGCGTCCGATTTTCTCGATCAGGTTTCAGCCTTCTTCGCCGCCGGCCGCCAATTCATCTCCGCGTCTGACCGGCGAATGTAGCAGGCGTCAAGCTCCTCGGGTGAGGATGTGCCACCCCGCTCATGGGCGCGAAGGGCTACCCTTGCGATGGCTTCGAGGAGTGCACCGGAGACGTCCATCACGACCAGATCCAGAGACAGGCTCTCGCGCAGAGACCGAGCTTTAAGGTCGTGGGCGCGCGTCAGACAGGCGATAGTGCCACCACTGAAAGTTCTGCACTGCCCCCCTCGGCCGAGTGCTTCAAGAAGGCTCTGAAGGCGCTCCGGGCGTACAAGCTGGCCCGGCCCGGTCGCTTCGAAGGCGTCTCCCTCACCGGCAACTCTGGGCATTCTACGGTAGAAACCGACAAAGAACTCGCCGCGCCGGGCGTCGAGAAGTGACACTGCCCAGTCGGTGTCCGGATGCGCTTGCTCGACCATTGCATCGAGAAGTGTGACTCCCTTGACAGGCTTCGCAAAGGCCTTTGCCCATCCCTGCGCCGCCGCCAGCCCCACTCGGATTCCTGTGAACGAGCCTGGGCCGTTCGAAACCGCGTAAAGGTCGATATCGGGAAAGCGGATCCCGGCCTGGGCAAGCGCCCGATCCACCAGGTCGAACAAGGTCACGGCGTATGCGGAGGCGGGACCCTCGTTTAGAGCTGTAGCCAGGCACTCGTGCTGATCGTAAATCGCGGCTCCGCCACACTCACTGGTTGTATCGATAGCCAGTACTCGCATTTAAAGTCATTATACCCGGCCCGAGTGCGTTCCACGCCCGATTTCCTTCGAATCCGCCGGGCCGGGCGTTTCATATGTTTCGGAGTTCGTCTTCGCTCAGCCCGAAGTAGTGGCCGATTTCATGCAGCAGTGTATCGCGAATCTGTTCCGCGATCTGTGATTCGGTCGAGCAGATCGCCTCGATGTTCTTCTGGTACAGAAAGATGTGGTTCGGAGGATCAGCGGAGAAGACGCTCTTCTGGGTCCGTGGAACCCCCGAGAAGAGGCCCAGCAGCAAACCACCTCGATAGGGTTCCCGGGGCGGAGAATCCTCAACAATAATGGCGAGATTGGCCAGCCTGCTGCGAAATGGCTCGGGCAAGCTGTCCAGGGCCTCACTCACCAGTTGTTCAAATCGCTCACGCTCCACTGATTCATTGTACATGCGGGACATGATTCCGGGGGCTCCACATAACACCTCCTGGCCCGAAACCGCAGAGCGCCGGGGAGGGGTTGGCCCTGACGATTATGTTAGAATGGTGGCTACTGCGACTGGCCTGGGTGTCACCATCGCGTTCCCGTTCTGTTGCTGCACGCCTGGTGTGGGAGTCAACGCTTCAGAATCGGCAATGAATTTCCATGCCAGCATGGTTATTGAGCCGACCCGATCTCACGAGGATGATTGGGCGAATGTCCCTGGCAATGGAGGGAGGATAATAAGTCCTTGAGTCGGGCAAATTCAGGAGAAGCAGAGGAAATCAGCCCATTGGCTTTGTCGGAAAAGCAGTCGAAGGTTGCCGGTCCTGATGAACTTGCCAGGCTCCGCACGCTGGCGAGCGTGATTGACCACACGATGCTGCGCCCGCAAGCGTCTTGCGAAGAAATGGAACGATTCTGCGCGGAGGCGGTGTCGCTGGGCGTTGGAGCCGTTGCGATACACCAGGTTTGGGTCCCCATGGCTGCCAGGATTTTGCGGGGTACCGGAATCAAGGTCGGCACCGTGGTGGGCTTTCCTTTCGGTGCCACGCTCCCCTCCGTGAAGCGTGTGGAAGCTGAAGCGTCAATTCGCGCAGGCGCCGAAGAACTCGATATGGTGATGAACATTGGGGCGATGCGTTCCGGCAATCTGGAAGGCGTTCAGAGCGACATTCAAGGGGTGGTGGACATCGCCCACGATTTCGGTTGCATCATAAAGGTGATCCTGGAGAATGCTTATCTTTCTGATGAGCAGAAGGTCGTGGCCTGCCAGATCGCGAAACGAGCAGGCGCAGACTTCGTCAAAACCTCAACGGGATTGGGTCCGTCGGGCGCCACGGAAGCCGATGTCCGCCTGATGCGCAAAACGGTTGGGCCGTCGATGGGCGTCAAGGCAGCGGGCGGCATCCGCTCGCTCGGCGAAGCTTTGAAAATGCTGGAAGCCGGCGCGAGCCGGCTGGGAACCAGCGCATCGGTTGCCATCCTGGCGGAAGCTGCCCGCCGCGTAGGCTGATTCATGTCACAAGTTGTGAAATCTCCTGTGCGCCCCCTCGGAGCAACTGAACTGCTGACGCTGCTGCTGGAAGTCAGCGAGCAGATAACGTCCACACTCGATCTGGACGAGTTGATGGTGCGTATCGCCGAGATGGTCAAGCGCGTCATCGACTATAAAGTTTTTGCGATCCTGCTCCTGAATGAGAAGGCTCAGGAATTGAGAATCCGGTCAAGTGTCGGCCACCCGGAGGAAAGGGTTCGGAAACTTCGGATCAAAGTGGGTGAAGGGATTGTGGGGCGGGCGGCCCTCGAGCACCGCTCGATTCTGGTCAACGACGTTCGAAGCGATCCTTCCTATATCCAGTCCCTGCCTGCCATTCAGTCCGAGTTGGCGATCCCTCTTATTCTTAAGAATCGCGTGATCGGCGTCATCGACCTCGAGGCGGACGCGCCCGATTTCTTCACCGACCAGCACGCCAACCTGCTGGAGCTTCTGGCCGGCCGCATGGCCATGGCTATCGAAAATGCCCGGCTCTACCGGCGCAGCCTCCGCCAGGCGCGGACCTTGCAGTTGCTGAATGAAATCAGCCGCGAACTAAGCTCCGTGCTGGTGCTGAGCGAACTGCTTCGCAAGATTGGAACGCTGACCAAGCGCCTGGTGGATTATCACCGCTTCAGCATCATGCTGGCCGATGAACAGGCAAGAACATTTAACTCTGTTCTGACGATCCGGCAGGACGAGAGCCTCCCGGACAAGACGACGGTCCGTTTTGGCCAGGGGATTGTGGGCGCTGCGGCAAGCTCGCTCGGACCGGTCCGGGTCCCTGACGTCAGCCTTGATCCGCGATACATCCGCATCAATCCCGAGACGAAATCCGAGATGACGGTTCCCCTGATCTACCGCGGCCGCGTCATCGGGGTTGTGGACCTGGAAAGCCCCAGCGCGAATTACTTTACAGAGGAGCATGTCCGGATTTTTTCGACCCTGGCGCCACAAATTGCCATCGCCATTGAAAACGCCCGGCTCTATGAACGGGTGCTGCGAAGCGAGGCTCGGCTTGAGCGCGACTTGAAGCGCGCGCAGGAAATCCAGTCGCTCCTGATGCCGGGAACCCCGCCGAGCATTCCCGGGCTGGAGATCAATCTGCGTTTCCAGCCTGCACGCCAGTTGGGCGGCGACTTATACGACTTCCTGAACTACGGCCAGGACCGCCATGTGATTACCGTGGGGGACGTCAGCGGCAAGGGAGCGCCGGCGGCTCTTTACGGCGCACTCGCAGGCGGAATTCTCCGCAGTGTGGCCCGGCTGCGCCTGCCTGCGCCGGAAATGCTTCGCAGGCTGAATATGGCGCTGCTTGAACGCAGAGTTGAAGGCCACTTTATCACTTTGACCTACGCGATCTGGGAACCGAAGAAGATGACCTTGCACCTTGCCAACGCCGGGATGCCGTTGCCGCTGCTGATCCGTAACGGCCGATGCCGGCCCATTCAGGCTGAAGGAATTCCGCTGGGTCTGCTGGAGCACACGGAATATCAGGAAATTTCTCTTCGGCTGAAAAAGGGTGATCTTCTGGCCTTCTTCTCCGATGGGCTGGTTGAAGCCATGAATCCCGAGCACGAGGAGTTCGGTGCGCGGCATCTGGCGCATCTGTTCCGCGAAAACGCGAAGCGTCGGCTGCCCGAGATCATTGATTTGCTGTTCAAAGAAATTGCACGCTTTGAAGAGGGCCGGCCTCAGCGCGACGACCAGACGCTGGTTCTGGCTCGCGTTCGCTGAGTTGGACTCGCGGATTAATGGGACCCGGCCGGAAAAGACGAATTCCTGCGGGGCAGAATAACGCTCAGAAAAATCACTATGGAACATTTCCACTACGCAGCCAATGAGCTTCAGTGTGAAGACACCTCGCTGGCCGAAGTGGCAGCGCGGTTCGGCACGCCTACCTACGTCTACAGCCGTTCGGCCATTGAAGAAAACTTCGGCCACATCCAGCGCCGGCTTGCCGATATTCCGAACCTGATCTGCTACTCGGTCAAGGCCAATTCCAACCTCAAGATTCTCAACCTTCTGCGGCAGGCCGGAGCCGGCTTTGACATCGTTTCCGGAGGCGAACTAGCCCGGGTCCTGAGGGTGGGAGCCAGGCCGGACACCATTGTGTTCTCCGGAGTGGGAAAAGACGAAACCGAAATCGACGCCGGCCTTTCTGCCGGTATCCTGATGTTCAATGTGGAGTCGGCCGGAGAGCTTGACGCCATCGCGCGCCGCGCGCGTCAATTGAACAGACAGGCCAATATTTCCATTCGCGTGAATCCCGATGTCGAGGCGGACACGCATCCCTACATCTCAACAGGGCAGTTCATCCACAAGTTCGGCGTGCCCAAGGACCAGGCGGTGGAACTTTTTCGCCGTGCTGCGGCCGCTTCGGAGCTGCGCGTGCGTGGCATCGCCTGCCACATCGGATCGCAAATTCTCGATGTGGATCCTTTCGTTCAGGCACTCGAGGAAATTCTGGAGCTTGCGCAGGCGCTCGAGCGCGACGGCATCCATCTGGAATTTCTTGATCTGGGCGGAGGCTATGGCATTCGCTACGTTGACGAAGCGCCGCTGGAAATGGATCGGCTGACAGCGGAACTCAAGCGCCGTCTGTCCCGCA
>JAKASH010000029.1:0-12909 GCA_021828225.1 Acidobacteriota bacterium
ACGATCGATAAACACAACAGTTTTCGCACGGTTCTCCTTGTCGGTCAGCACTTTCCAGACGACGGCATTGGTGCGCAAAGTCAAATTCCCTGTCTTCCGCGCAATGGGCAGCAAAACACCCGCCGAACTGAACGACGCTGCGACGTTGCAGACGCGCCCGCAGTGCCCGCAGTAATGGCAGGGCGCACGTCCGTTGAATCCTGGCTTTGTCACCGTCGCCGACCGGCCATGGATCACATGCCAGTCCGGATTGTTTCTCTCGGTCGAGCCTTTGAAGATAGCTTCGGCGCAAGTGAAAGGAACAGGCGGAAGGAAATGGCTGTCGGGATTGTTCGCCAGGTGGTCGGCGTAGCCGCAAACCCCGATCAGATCTTCAACGCGGCTGTAGTAGGGTTCGACATCTTCGTAGGAGATGGGCCAGTCATCACCAACGCCGTCGTAGCTGGCAGCTTTAAAGTCGCGCGGGCTGAAGCGCAGCGAGACAAGCCCCCAGTGGAGCGTCTTGCCTCCCACCGCTTGCGCGCGAACCCACACAAACTTCTTGCCTGTATAAGGATTTTCAAGTTCGTTGACGAAATGGTGCTTGTTCCACGCGTTCGCCGTATAGTTATAGATCGCCCGTTCGGAAGGCCGGATCCGGCCTCGAAACGGAAACTGATAAGGCTTCTGGTGATGATGGAAATCCGTTGCGATATTAAACATTGGCCCTCGTTCCAGCATGAGGACCTTCAGGCCTTTCAAGCATAATTCCGTTGCCGCCATGCCCCCGGCAGCGCCCGACCCCACAACCACAACATCGTATACTTTGGCCATCCTGGCCTCCCCGTGTGAATTAATCTGTACCCTGCTTGATCAACTTGCCCCATAAGACTTCTGGTAAAAAAATTAGCCGCGGTTCATTGTCCTAAAAAAACAAGCGTGCGCGCCACCCACAATCCATGTGGAAAGAAACAAACTCTAAGTCCTGCCCGTCTCAACAAGGAGAGCAGAACGCTGCTAACCAATGACTCGCTTCCCTGTCACCAGCCAAAAGATGAGGTCCGAGCGGCGACCCGAGAAAAACCAACGTTCCCTTCCCTACACGGCGTCTGGCCGCCACTGGCATAGTCTGAAACCAGGCAATGATCTCGTCGCTCCTGCACTCGACTGGAATAATCCGGCTGAAGTCGCGCACCTTCATCACCGCCGGCCACCAGTAGTCAACATAGGGTGACTGACCGAATGAGGCTTCGGATTCCCATAACCGGATGGGATCACGAAGGTTCAGTCCGAATGCTGAATGGATGAGGCGCCTATTAAAATCAAATTCTTTAGAGTTGAGGAATGCTGCCCCGGATTCAAGCAGAATCATCGACCCGTTTTCCAGATGCGCTCTTACTCGCGCCAACTCTGACTCATCCGCACAGACAAAGGCAGGGAGGATCACGATGCGGGACGACAACAGTGATTCCAAGGAAGTTCGCTTACAGGGAACATGGGCAGACTCTAATGCGGATTCGTAACCTGCTGATGACTCACGCAGCGTACAGGACAACCCCACATCAACCAGCGCACATCCCGAAAGCGCCTTTGGAGTCTCCCAGGAAAGGTGGCTTAATTGAGATTTGCCGGCGAGTCCGATCGCCGAGACACCCGCTGCATATCCCAGGAATCCGCGTCTTGAAATTAACATTTCAGAGCCTATTGGCAATCACGCGGTCGATGGCCGCTGCCGTATCAAAAAACTGCTGGTCCTTTGCGTAACCGTAACGCCGCTCCATCTCGGCAATCAGCCACCCGTCATAGCCCACTTTGCTCAAGGCAGCGCGAATCGCCTTCCAGTTATTATCTCCAAGGAAAATGTTCGTATAAACGCTGTCGCAGCAACGCCCGCGCTTCTTCATGACGTCCTTCAGGTGAATCCGTGTGATGTGCGGTCCCATCATTTCAATCCACTGCTCGGCATACCCATCGTCATGAATGTTCCCGACATCCAGATGAATCCCTACCGAGGGTTCGTTGACATCTTTTAGAAACAGGAGGAACTCCCGCGGGCTCATCAGAAATTTCTGCTCCGAATTGCAATTCTCGCATCCGATCCTTACACGAGCACGAGCCGCCTGCGGCGCGAGGCTTTTCATTGCCTCGACGCAACGATGGTAGACTTCGTTGTAAGGGACCTCTTCGGTCACCAACCCAGCCACGACCAGGATGGCATCTGTTCCCAGCAATTGTGCGGTTTCAATCTGCCGCCTCACGATTCGGAGGCCTTCTTCACGGGTTTTCGGATCGCGTGCCGAAAGAGGATATTTCCAGTGGAGGCCGGTTGAGACGTTTGAGACAACGAGACCGGCATTCTCAGCCTTGCGTCGGAGTTCGCGTACCTGGTTGTCCGTTGTACTCATCTGGAACCACGGCACGTCACCCAGCCACAGCTCGATCCCATCGTAGCCGGCCTTCTTGACGAGTTCGAGGCCCTCCTCGAAACTCCAGCCTCGGGGAATTTCGTTGTCGCCGATTGACTTTTTCACCCCTTGAAGACCTCACCCCTAAGCTCGGGAGAACTTGCGAACGGACAATTGAGTATCACAAACTGGCGTGGACATCAACATATTCCGCCGTCCAGGATAAGTTGAAAACGGCAGAGGCCAGTGACAATACGCTTCGCGGGGAATAAGTCGTCATAAACGGAACGCTTCCGCTTACTCGCCCAGGATCTGGACCATGTAGGTGCGAAGGAGAGGCCCGTCGTATTCCATGAAGTAGATGGTCTGGCGGGAGCCGCGAACCATCTTGCCGTCTTCGATCGGAAAGGAGCAACTGATGCCGCCCAGGATACTTTTCAGATGCGTTTCAGCGTTGAAGCCCAGTCGCCCGTCGTAGTCGAGATACCGGTGGTGATGGTAATTCTCGTCTTCAGGGAACAGCCGGCTGAAGTGCGTGAGGATATCTTCTTCCAGGCACGGAATGCCTTCCGTCACCAGCAGCCCCGAGGAGGTGTGGCAGGTCATCACATTGACCAGTCCCTGCTTCACCCCGCTCTGCCGGATCACCTCTTCGACCCGGGGCGTGATATCGATCGCCTCTTCCGATTTCCGACTCTGGACCTTAATTCTTTCAAGCTTGATGATCATCGCCTTTGCCCGCCTCGTTTCCGGCTCTTAGTTCAAACCCAGCAACCTGCCGGGATTCTCCTCGAAAATCTTGTTCAGACAACCTTCCGTCAGCGCCAGCGCTCCGAGAGCATGCACCATGTTTTTGATTTCCACCCGCGGGTAATTTGAGCCGAACACCATCCGGTTACGCAGGCTGCGCTCCAGCACCGTTGTCGGGATCTGCTTCGAAAACACAAACTGATAGAATTCCTTCGGGCTGTCGTAGTACAGGCAGGAAGTGTCCAGATAGACGTTTGGATACTTTAGCGCCAGCGCCGTCGCATCCCACACCCACGGCCAGCCCCAGTGTGCCAACACAAAATTGAGTTTCGGGAATCGCACGATGGCTTCTTCGAGCAGCATCGGGTGACCGCGCTCGATGAGAGTTCCCGGCGCCCAACTCATTCCCGTGTGCACCAGCACGGGAATCTGAAGGCCCGCCGCCGCTTCGTAAACCTCGTACACCTTGCTGTCACGCAACTCAAAGTCCTGCAGGGCCGCGTCCAGTTTCAGCCCTTTCAGCCCCATCGACTTGACGGCATGTTCCAGTTCCCGCGCCGCGCCTTCCCTCAGAGGGTCCACGCTGGCAAAACCGATAAACCTATCGCTTGTGGCGCACAACTCCGCCACCTGTTCATTTGAGCTGACGGCGTCGCCTCGCGCCCTTGCACAATCGATCGGCAACAGCACCGCCCGGTCAATCCCTGCAACGTCCATCTGCAGGTGGAAAGTTTCCAGCGGCTGAAAATTGTTCCCGATCTGAAACACTTGCCGCGCCATCCGCGCATAGTTCGGATACTTGTCGACCATTTCCTGAATCAGTACTGGGTGCGTATGAAAATCGATCCTCATGCTCCTGCCTCATTCCCATGCCGATGTAAGAATTCTTCCCAACCTGCCCGTTCGCGGAACGCCTCTGTTCCGCCCGGCCGGGTGGTTGAAAATGCTCCTGCGAGATTTCCCCAGGCCAGGCATGCCTGCAGGTCAGCCCCGCGCACGTACTGGTGCAAAAACCCCGCGTCAAAGCTGTCGCCGGCGCCTACGGGATCAATGGCATTAACCACGCAGCCTGCGTGCGTCCACTCTTCCTTTCCTCGACGCACCCGGCCGCCTCGCGCTCCCTGCTTAATGGCCAGAACCCGAACCTGTCCGGCCAGCTTCTCCACCGCTCGTTCCAGGTCGTCTTCACGCGCGATCTTTCTGGCCTCCCGCTCATTGACAAACAGCACATCCACAAAGCCCAGAACGTCTTCCAGATCTTCCCATCGGTCCTCAGGATCGTCATTAGTATCAAGCGAGGTTCCAATTCCCGCCCCCTTCATCTCCTCAAAAAGCTGTGGCAGCCGCGGCCGCAGCGCCCGGTGCAGGTAAAACGAAGAGAGATGGAAATGTTTGGCTGAACGAAGGTAGTCAAGATCGATATCTTCGTAGGCCATCTCGAACATCGCTCCGGGATACGTCAGGATCCTTCGGCTACCCGTTCCAGGCAGGATTACCGTCAGGCCCGTCTTGATGGGGCCTGCAACCCGTCGCACCCGGCTGACATCGACCCCTCCCTCCGCGAGCCGGTCAAGCGCGATCCCGCCCAGCGCATCCGTGCCGATGCGGGAGACGAAGCCGACGCGGTTCCCGATCACCGCCAGATTGTGCGCAAAGATAGCCGACGAACTGCCCAGCGTCAGGGCCAGATCGCCCGCCAGAAGCTCCCTTTCCGGTTCCAAGTCGTCCGGCAGGCCATAGAGGATCAGATCCAGATTCAGTTCTCCAACCACCGTCACATCGAATTGCGCCATTGACTCTTCCTACCCGGCCTTCTGCTTGAGCACCACTACCCGGCTCAAATGCCTCGGCTCGTCCGGATCGAATCCACGCTTCAGCCCCAGATAGAGGCCCAGCAACTGCGCCGCCAGCACATGGGGTGCCAGCCTCGCCACTTCAGGGACATCCAGTTCCAGCTCAATCAGCAGGTCCGCTGCAAGCCGAATCTCGTCATTCGCCCGGTTCGTTACCACCAGCGTCACACCGCCCAGTTCCTTCATTTCTGTGAGAACTTCTTGCTCTGCCTTGCCCGTACTCTCCGCCAGAAAGAAGGTGAGCAGCGTTTCCGGGCTCACAATCGACTTGGGCCCGTGCCTGAACTCCAGGGTGTGAAAAACCTGCGCGTACGAGCAGGACATCTCCGTTACTTTCAACTGCCCTTCCGAGGCAATCCCGAAAAACGGTCCCTGTCCCAGGAAGACGTAATCGGCAAACTCGTTTGAGCCGGCAAATTCTTCCACGCGCGGTTGCAGCCGATCAAGAGCCTTCTGCGCCTGCGCGGGCATCCGCTTGAGCGCCTCCAGAAAGTCCTGCCGCCCGCCGACCCAGCCCGCCAGTCCCTGCAGTCCCAGCAACATTGAACTGAAGGAACGCGTCATCACGGTGCTTCGCTCATCCGCGGCGGGCAAGAGCAGCGTCGAGGTCACCCGCCTTTCGAGATCCTGCCCTGTCGCACAACTGATTGCCAGGGTTCGAATCTTGCGCTCGCGTTCCAGATATTCCGCCGCCATCAGCATCTCAGTCGTATGTCCCGAGCGCGAAATCAACACGGGCTGGCATTTCGATTTCCCCAGCACATGGTCCGGATAAAACAGGAGTTCCGAAGCCGGAACCGCCTTGGCCCGCTGGCCGGTCACGGCCGTCCAACTCCAGGCCGCCGCCTGCGCCACGTAGTAGCTTGATCCGCAACCCACAAAGACCCACTCCTCAGCCTTCTCGAGTGGCTTCAGCACTTCCTCGTAACGGCCATTCTCTTCAATTTCCTGCAAGCTTGTCGCCCAGACTTCGGGCTCCGACATGATTTCCTCAAAACTCCGATGCCCTCGTTCATCCTTGCTTTCACTCACTCCTCTGCCTCCTTGCTTTTCTTAAAGCCTAAATCAAATGAATAATTACGCTCGGCGTGGGACCCACGCAGCAAATCGATGGCCGTAGCCTGACCTTCGAGTCCATTGCGGTAGGTTTCTTTTTATACGTTTTCCTTTCGAATGTCAAAGCCTTTTACTCATTGTCTCGCCGCTCGAAACTGCCTGATGCGTCAATGGGGCGTTCTGCCTGCAACTGCGCCGGGCAGGAGAGCCTGAAGAGCAGATCAAGCCTGCCATCGTGGACGCAAGGGCCGAACGAGACCTTCACGAAAACAGCTTGCTGAGGCAGGCTTTTTCCCCGCTCGTTCCTGCGAAGGCGAACGCCTTTATCGGTGAAGCCACGGAGTCACAGGCACCTGGTCGGGGTTCTGAGGTTTATATGGCCACGTGATGCGCTTGCCGGTTGCGGCGGATTCATAGGCAGCATAAATGATCTCCAGCGTAGCGCGGCCATCGTCACCACTTTCCATCAGTTCCTCTTGACCGAGCACGCAGCGGATGAAGTGCCGCATCTCATGCGGGAAACCGTACAGGTAAGGCTCCTCGAACACGGTAAAGGTCCAGCCCTTCGTTTCGCCGGCTTTCTCCACTGCGTATCCGTAACCTTTGTTACTATACGTTTCCATCGCACTGCCGCGTAGCAAATCGCAGTGGATCACACCTCCGGTTCCGTAAAGCTCAACGCGGTCGTCCATGCCCCCGTGGCGCGCCCAACTGTCTTCAATCACGGCAATGGCGCCGTTTTCAAACTCCAGAATAACCACGGAGTTGTCGTCACCCTTGGTGCGCCCTTTGTGATAGACGAGTTGGCAGTGGGCGACCACGCTCCGGGTTTTTGCCTTTCCAAACATCCAGCGGGCCCATTCGATGCCGTGGCATCCCATGTCCACCAACGCACCGCCTCCAGATCGGCTGACATCGTAGAACCAGTCGGAATGTGGCCCGGAGTGCTTTTCGCCCTGTTTGGCCATGTAGAGGTCCCCGATGGCGTTTTCGGCAACCAGTTGTTTGGCGCGGACGTACTTGGGTGAGAAGCAGATCGTTTCCGCGTACATCAGCTTCACCTTGTGCTGTTTGCATGCGGCAATCATCGCGTCAGCATCCGCCAGAGTGTGGGCTATGGGTTTTTCAAGGATAATGTGCTTGTGGGCTTCGGCCGCCGCTACCACGACCTCGCGATGCAAGTCATTTGGAATGCCTACCGCCACCACATCAATATCCTTCCGTTCCATGAGCTTCCGGTAATCCGTCAGTGCGGAAGGGATTTTCCACTTCTGCGCGAAGCCTTCAACATGAGCTTTGTTTGGCGAGCACGCCGCAAGGATTTCAACCTCCGGAACCTCCCGGAAGGCCTCGGCGTGAAGGTTTGAAACGAAAGCTGAGCCAACGATACCCACCCTTACTTTTTCCATGAAGTACTCCTACGAATGGAATTGTTATCTGGGCACCCACGTGCCCTGCACCAGACAGCGATCCGGCGTAGCACAGACGATTGCCCCATCAACATATCACAAGCCGGGCCGGACCTGGGCCGGGAACACCTGCACAAAGCATCCGAGACCCGGGCGTGCCCGGACCTCAAACCCAGCCCATTGAGTGTGCCCGATGTGCGAGCCTCAGATTTCTGTTGCGACAGAGAGACTTTCGGAGATAGCATCCAATGCTTTGTTCCTGCGGGAGAGGTCTGTTGCGACAAAAAGACGTTAAGGTTGACGTTGTCGGTCTCGGGCTGAATGCCACCGATACCGTCCTGATGGTTCGGGAGTTTCCTCCGCTCGGCGGGAAAGAACGCGTGGTTTCGCTCTCGCGCCAAGCCGGCGGACAGATTGCCACCGCTCTGGTGGCCTGCCAGCGTCTCGGCCTGCGAACGCGCTACGTCGGGAAGGTCGGCGACGACGAAGCCGGGCGATTTCAACTCGAAAGCCTGCGCGAGGAAGGCGTTGACATTCAGTACACGCAGGTCAGCCGCGGAGCCACGAACCAGTTTGGCATCATCATCGTCGACCAGGCCACCGGCGAACGGACCGTCTTCTGGGATCGCGACGAGCGGCTGGCCGTAACGCCGGAGGAACTGAAACCGGAGGCCATTACCGCCGCCAGAATCCTGCACCTCGACGGGTGCGATTCCGCCGCCTGCGCACAGGCGGCAAGATGGGCGCGGCACGAGGGCATCCCTGTGGTTGCAGACCTCGATACGGTTTACAAGAAAGTGGAACAGATCTTTCCCCTGATTGACTACCTGATTGCTTCCGCGAATTTCCTGCCCGCCGTGACTGGGCACAATGACCCGTTTCGCGTCCTCGAATACATGGCGCACGAGTACAAGATCCGCGCTCCGGGAATGACGCTGGGACGTGACGGGGCGCTGGTCTTCAGCAATGGGCGATTCTATTATTCGCCCGGCTTTGTGGTGGAAACCGTGGACACCACAGGAGCGGGCGACATCTTCCACGGAGCCTTTGCCTACGGCCTGCTGCAGGGATGGGAAATCGGGCGAATTCTGGATTTCTCGAATGCCATGGCGGGGCTGAATTGTACGCGCGTCGGCGCACGAGGAGGGATCGCAACCCGGGCTGAGGCCGAGAAGCTGATGGCCACGGGAGCACGCCACCGCAATCGCGATTATGAGAACCGGCCTCCAACTGGAGCAAACGGTGCGCGCCATCGTAAGATGAGAAGGGGTAGCGCAAGCAAAAAGGATGGCAGAAAATAACTTCGCACTGATTACCGGAGCTTCAAGCGGCATTGGCGAATGCTTTGCGAGGGCTCTCGCGCGCCGCGGCCGCAACATGGTGCTGGCGGCGCGGTCGGAAGACAAGCTGGCGGAACTGGCGGCGGAACTCAAACGCGAACACGGCATCAGCGCTGTGGTGATCGCGGCGGATCTGAGCGAGCGCGATGCCGCCGCGCAGCTTGCCTCAGCCCTCAAAGAGAAGCATCTTGACATCGGCCTGCTGGTGAATAATGCGGCTTTTGGAGGCCGTGGCGAATTCTGGAAGCTCCCGCTTGAGCGGCAGATGGCAATGGTTCGCCTGAACATCAACGCGCTGGTCGAGCTGACGCATCTGCTCGTCCCAGCGATGGTCGAACGCGGAGGGGGCGCGATCATCAATGTCTCATCCACGGCAAGCTTCCAACCTATGGCCTACACGGCCACCTACGCCGCCACCAAGGCCTTTGTGACGAGCTTTTCGATGGGGCTCGCCGAGGAGTTGCGCCCGCACGGCATCCGCGTGGTGACGCTGTGTCCGGGCGGCACTCGCACTAACTTCTTTGTTGCCGGCAACTACGGTGTGCGCAGCCTTCCCGGCGGCATGCAGGCTCCCGAAGAAGTGGTGGAGGAGGCACTCAGGGCGCTTGAAAGCGGCAGCGGCCTGGTGGTTCCGAGGCTTCTCAACAAGCTCTCGGTCTTTGTCCAGCGATTCATCCCGCGAGAGATGGTGGCAAAGATTGCGGCCGTGGCCTTCCGCCCCCGGAACCCCGGCAACTCGCGGTAGAGCATCAGACTGCATCTGGGTGTGCATTTTCCCGGAAAGGATCATCAACGATGGACCTGTCAACTTTGATTCGCAACCTCCAGCAGGCGCGCATGGTGGATTTGAGCCAGACGCTGGAAGAGCACATGCCGAACTTTCCAACCCACTCGAAGTTCTTCCACAACCTCTGGGGTTCTTACTGGCATGGCGACCGCGCCCTCAGCTACCAGATCCTGATGAACGAGCACAACGGGACGCACGTGGACGCTCCCGCGCACTTTGTCAGTGACGCCAAGCCGGAGGCGCACAAGACCATCGAGCAGATCGAGCCCAGCCGCCTGATCGGGCGCGGCGTGCGGCTCGATTGCCGCGGGAGCAAGGAAGGCGATTACATCTCCGCCGCCTTCATCAGAGACTGGGAAGCGAAGCACGGCGCGATCGAATCGAACGACATCGTGCTGTTCAATTTCGGATGGTCGGCTCACTGGGGACCTCGTCCGGACAACCGCCGCTATCTCAAGGACTGGCCCGGCGTCAGCATGGACGCGGCAGAATACCTGGTCGGCAAGCCCGTGGCCGCCATCGGAGTCGATTCCCTTTCGCCCGACCCGCCCGCCGCGCTTGAAACCAATCCTATTCATCGCATGGTTCTCGAAAAGCAGGTCCTGATCATTGAGAACCTCACCCGGCTCGAGGAGCTTCCGGACTTCTTCCTGTTCGTGGCGCTGCCGCTGAAGATCCGGGCCGGGTCCGGGTCACCCGTCAGGGCCGTTGCGCTGATCTGAAATCCTGCTCATTCCCCAGCACGCAGGTAGCCTTCCACCAGCGGCTTCAACTTGCCCTGCGCGTCCAGAATGATCTCAATGGTTTCGCGGATGGCGCCCAGGCCGCCGGGAGCCTGCGTCACGTAGTGAACATGGCGCCGAAGCGCGGAGTGGCCGTTCTGAACACTCACGGCCAGACCCGCGCGCTTCATGATCGGCAGGTCAACCAGATCGTCGCCCACGTAACAGACTTCGTCATCCTTCACGCCCGCCGCCTGCAGAATCCTCTCGTAGGGCGGAATCTTCTTGAGAGTGTTCTCTTCAATGAAATCCAGCTTCAGTTCCGCCGCGCGATAGCGCACGGTATCTGAGCCGCGCCCGCTGATGATGCCGACTTTCAGCCCTGCCTCGCGCGCATAGCGGATGCCGATCCCGTCGCGGGAATGGAAGGTCTTGGTCTCAAACATTCCGCCGTCGGGCCGCGGCACATAGTAGATCCGGCCGTCGGTCATGACCCCGTCAACATCGAGAAGCAGGAGCTTGATTTTGCGGGCCCGCTGCCGGACCTGCTGCTTGGTGAGTTCCATGTTCCTCCTCTGATTTTGTACACAGGACGTCAGGGCATGGCTTCATCCATGCCGTTGAAAAGCCGAGTGTGGCGCACGGCTTTAGCCGCTGAGGGCCTCAGGGGCTGAAGCCCTCGGCATTCGGCGAGGCAGTTAATGCGGCATGGCTGAAGCCATGCCCTGACGCCTTGCTTCATCCTCCATGTAAAAATGCTGAACCCGCGCAGAGGCCGCAGGGCCAGGTTCAAAACATCTGGGTGGTCCACAAATCGTGGATATGGACCACGCCCTCCAACCGGCACTGATCATCCACGACCATCAGCGAGGTGATCCGCCGGCCTTCCATGATATTCAAGGCGCGCGTCGCCAGTTCCTTGCGCCCGATGGTCGCGGGCGTGCGCGTCATCAGGTCGGCGGCGCGATGCTCCAGAGCACGGCTGCCTTCGCGCTGAAAGAAGCGCCGCAGGTCGCCGTCGGAAATCACTCCCGCCAGCCGCCCGTCGCTTTCCACCACAGCGGAGTGGCCCAGTCCCTTCTTGCTGATTTCATAGATCACATCGGGCAGCGTGGTCTCCGGATTGACGCGCGGAATCTCGCCGCCGGTGTGCATCACGTTCTCGACGCGCCGCAGCCGCACGCCGAGCCCGCCGCCCGGATGCAGCGCCGCGTAATCCTCTTCCTTGAAACCGCGCTTTTCCAGCAGCGCCATGGCCAGCGCGTCGCCCATCGCCAGCATCGCCGTGGTTGAGGCCGTCGGCGCCAGGCCGAGCGGGCAGGCTTCCTCGCTGATGCCCACATCAATCACCACGTCGCTCGACTGGCCAAGCGTCGAAGCCGGACGTCCCGTCAGCACGATCAGCGGAATCGCCAGGCGCTTGACGGTGTCGAGCAGCCGTAGCAGTTCCTCCGTCTCGCCGCTGTACGAAAGGGCCATCAGAACGTCGTTCGGAACCAGCCGGCCGAGATCGCCGTGTAGCGCTTCGGCAGGATGGAGGAAGAAGGAAGGCGTTCCGGTGCTTGAAAAGGTGGCCGAAATCTTCTGGCCAACCAGCCCGGACTTTCCCATGCCCGCCACCACCAGCCGGCCGCGACAGCCCAGGATGGTCTCCACCGCGCGCTCGAAACGCTGATCGAGCCGCCCGATCAGCTCGCTGATGGCGCGCGCTTCGATCTCAAGTACCCTTCTGCCTGTTTCAAGACTCATAAGGATGTCCGTTCAAATCAGGGATGATATCACAGCCGGCAGGGTGGCTGCGGAACGGGCAGAGGGTACGACTTTAGGGAAAATTGAGTGAAGGGACGGGAGGCTACAGGAGGCGAACAGAACGTTTAGGAAGCCAACATGAGAAGCGAAGAGCCGGAATCGAGATTTTCCGGTTCGTTTCCGGTTCGTTTTTTTTGCGATCTTTTGTTTTCAACAACATGGCCAGCTTTGTTTTCCGGTTTGTTTCCGGTTCGTTTTTTCGGCCAATCGTTTATTATCAACAACTTCGGTAGCTTCGTTTCAGCTTCGTTTCCGGTTTGTTTTTTAGACTCATTCTTTATTTTCATTAACTTCCCCGGTTCGTTTTTTAAAAAAAGAATTCTTTTTTATTTTCACTTTTTGTTGTCTTCAAATGATGCCTATATTTGTCAACAACTTAGCTCGCTATTAAAAGTCTGGCCAGACTGTTTTCTCCTGCCGGGCCGCTTCGTTGTAGCCCAGCGTAGTTGTCTTCCGTTCGGCCGCGTAACTGCCACTGCGTTTTTCCCGTCGCAGGCCCTTTCACAGCTAAAAACCCCGCGACACCAAAACCAGTTTCGCGGCTACCAGCTTGCGACCCGGACCGGCTGCTTGTCTGCAACGCCACACTTCGGCTTGGCACGTAGGGGCGCGCCTGGCGCCCACCCCTACCAACCCCGCAAAACATAGACTAGCACGGTAGCGTAGCATTGTCAAGAACTTTTTTTTGCGGTGCAGCGCCGGAGGAAAGGGCCGCGGGCTTTTCACCGCCCGGGAACCGTGCAATAGCCAGCCGGGCCGGGAACGGCCGGCTTGAAAAAAAGGCCGGAACGTGTCCAGC
>JAKASH010000029.1:12919-13360 GCA_021828225.1 Acidobacteriota bacterium
GTAGCCGCTGGCTTTCTTGATTTTCTGAACCTTGATTTTGTTGGTCTCGGGTTGAGCTTGCCGATGATCTGCACCTGCTTGTGTTGTGGAGACGCCGCCTGAGGCGCTGTGTGGAGAGCCCTCAGATAAATCGCCCGTTTCTAAATACGGCGACATCGACAGCGCGAGAGGTTGCCAATGCAGGTCAGAACGCGCACCGAACCTTGACACAGCTACACGACGGATGTAATCCTGCGGCCTGTGCAATGGGTGAAGCTTGGAACTTGAGGAGAACTGGTGATGATACCAAACTTCGAAACAAAGCATCTTCCGAAGCAACGCGATGTGGTGGCGCCGGATGGGTCGGACGTCAGAATCCCGTTGGGGCTCAAGGGTGGTGGGATGGCGCACTTCGAGCTGGCGCCGGGCGAGACTTCGCGCGCCGTAACGCACCGGACGGTG
>JAKASH010000030.1 GCA_021828225.1 Acidobacteriota bacterium
AAATGGTCCAATCCTGCAGGAATTTAGCCCGATAATGAAAGATCCGGCCAAGCCGGTCGCCGCTGACCAGTTCCTTGGCGAGAGCAACTGCCGGCACGCGGCGGTAGTTATACCAGATCATATTCGGCACTCGTGCTTTTTCAGCAGCTTCCACAATGGATTTCGACTCGACGGCGTTTCGGCCCAACGGCTTCTCGCACAGGATCGCCTTGCCCGCCTGGGCGGCAGCAATGGCTATCTCCGCATGTGTGTCGTTAGGGCTTGCGATGTCAACGACATCGATGTCCCGCCGCTCGACCAGCTTTCGCCAGTCGGTTTCAACAGATTCATAGCCCCAGGTCTCTTGAAAAGCCTCTGCCCGCGCGCGGTTGCGTCCGCAGACGGCTTTCAGTACGGGTTCATAGGGGACATCGAAAAAATTCGATACTTTGCGGAATGCATTGGAGTGCGCTCTCCCCATGAAACCATACCCGACGATGCCTATGTTTAATTGTGCTTTGCTCACACCACTCCTCTTCTGTTAGGGGCTGTAAGCTGAAAAGTCAATCCCATCCGTGCGCTTCCCGAACAGCGATCATCGTAGCAAGGATGTCGTGCCAGGTTTGGGGATCAGTCATCACGCTGTTGGGGAACATGCACCCGTCCCAGCAGATATGCTGAAAGGCGCGGGTCAGTTCACCGTGATCATCTCTCATCCAGTAGCCTGCATCGCGAACAATATCAAGTTTGCCGTTGGGGTCATTCGGAAGGCAATGGCGCCCGGTCTTGTCGTGGGACCCTGATCCTTTCACCGTGGCGTCATTCTGCGCAATGTGGAGGTCAAGGGTCAGCGGCCGAAGAGCGCTGGTCAAAGCTCGCAAAGCCTTTTCCCTCTGATTGCGCTCTTTCCAATCGAAGTGCTCCGGGAGGAGCCTGTCTTCGGGAGCGTTGTAACCGAGGGTGAAAAGGAGCGTATGAGCCATATCAGCTTGAAAGCCGAGCGTTTCAGGGCGATCGACAATCTCGAGGAGCTGCACAACCCGCTTCCAACTGTGCATGCCTCCCCAACAGATTTCGCCTCCAGCGGCCAACCGTTCTCCGTACTCTTCAGCAATGTCACATGCCTGGCGGAATGTGTCGGCGATGCGCCGGGTGTTAGCTTCCGGATCCTTTACCCATTCCGTAACGCTGGTTGCGGAATCGATCCGAATGACGCCATAGCGCCGGATACCCAAATCGCGTAGTCGTTTGCCAATATGGCAGGCCTTCTGGACCTGATCCAGAAACCGTTTCCGTTCGTTTTCGTTGCCCATCGCGGAGCCTCTGCCGGTGGACTCCCACACAGGAGCAACAAGCGAACCTATCACCAGGTTGAAAGAAGCGATCTTGTCTGAAAGCCGTTTCAGATCGTCATCGTTGGATTCGATGTCAACATGTGGCTTCGACAGGAACAAATCGACCCCGTCAAACCTGATGCCTTCGACCTCCGCCGAAGCAGTGAGTCTCAGCATGGTATCAAGGTCGATGCAGGGTTCAGAACCGGCGCCTTTGCCGACCACTCCAGGCCACATGGCATTGTGCAAGGCAGGTAGTCTGTGGTGACGACGAGTGTTCATTTAGCCCCCGACGGACAAGTCGGGCTACTGCAGAGCAGGGTAGAATCCGGCATTAACTTTAGTATGGCTTTCGGCAGTAGCCTCTTTGGTCTTTCAAGTTCAGAAGACGGAACTCATTCGTTCTATGTAAGGAATCGATGTTGGAACGCGCCCATTGGCATCAGCCGCCCCTGGAAACCCTGGTCGACTCAAGCCAAGAGAGACCAAGCTATTTGTGCGTAGCGACAGGACAAAATGTTTTCATATTGTTGCTGCCCCGTCAGAAAGCAATCCACGCCATATCGAAAAGAGTACATATCACTCAAGCCTTAGGCTGTCAATGCGAAGATTCACGAAGATTCGTGACCCGAATTCCATTTTCGAGTTGTTGAGGGATTTGTGTTCCATGTCTTCTGTGGAGCCGAAGGGGATGGGAAGCTCGTAAGTTTCAAGATACCAAAGACGGTTTCCTCGCTGTCGCACAGAAAGATGGGTCAGATGCAACGCGGAAAATGCGTTCGCATCGCAAGTTAGCCTGCTTCCGTTCCCAGATTGGATTTTCACGAACACGTGGGGGAAAACCCGGACGCTACGTGTGATGTACCTGGAACTGGAAACGGGACTGCGGACTTACCTTCCGGTCACCGCGTCAGGCCATGTTCTGCCTTGCTTGGGCGAATGCGGCCAAAGCGTTGTCCCGGTAGATTCTCTTCAGCAAGGCGTCGGGCAGGTTGAAGCCGCTCAGGTACCAGTGGTAGCCGTATTGGAAGTGGTAGAAGTGCTCGTCGGCCGTCTCCAGCAACCGGAAAGTGGTGCGGTATATCTCCTGGTCGTATCCCATGTCTGTCCCGTACAGGATGCGGTCGGGGTGTTTGCCGAAGAACTGCGAGGCAAAGCGGGGGATGCAGGCGGTCTCAGCATAGCGGGCGCCGATGTCAGCGTAAAGGTTGGGATTGCGGTCCAGCATCTCGCCGAGACGGTCCAGATCGTTGCACTGGTTGGTAAGATGGCAGGCGAAGAATATCGTATCGGGGTGCTTCCTGACGGCACGCTCCAGGCTTTCGATCAGCGCCTCATGCCCCGTGATGCACGGCTTGACTGTGATCCGCCATGTGTAGGCGTTCATCAACCCGTCGTTTGTCTGGTCCATCGGCTGGTACGCCCACGGTGGGTCGGAGACATGAATGCTGACGGGCATCCCCAGCTGTCGGCATTTGTCGAAAAGGGCGTCGAGCTTGGGATCGCCGGGATGGGCCGGGACCCAGTGGGCCGAATCCCCCAGCTCGCAGCTTCCGTCCCAATGGGGGCCCCGATGCCGCGCTCTTTGTCGACTAGCTCACCAACTCCGGTGGCACCCAGGCCATGGCATCGTTCCAGGGCCTCCAGCGCTCGCCGCTCGAATCCCGCCGAATCGAACCGCGTGAGGTCGAATCCGCACCACAGCTCAAACCGGTCCCTGTGCCCGGAAAAACGCTTCCAAATCTCGTCGAGCTTCTCGCCACTTGCCATGGTCAGGACGACGCCCTTCTCCTGGCCGACAGCGTCCATGTTCCTGACCCATTGGCCAACCTCGCTGGGTGTGCGGGCGTATGGGTGGGTGTGGCAGTCGATGACCGGGTGTTTCGCCTTGGCTATCCTTATCTCCGGGATTCTGTAAATGGACCTGGGACGGTAATCCTTGAGGAGCAGATTTTCCGGCGTGATCCGTTCCCCGGAACGAGAAATTCCCCGTGCGGCTTGGCGCCCACGGCTCGGGGGAATTCCGATTGCCGCCCCGGAAAGCATCGCCAGTGATTGCCTTCGGTTCATGGTAGTGGCGTGCGGCGCCTGCAGCGGACCGTTCCCCGGCAGGCTTGCTACCGTCAAAATGCTACGGCGACAGAGGGGAAACACCAGCCGCCGGAATGCCTGCACGATCGGAGGAGAACCAGCGGACCGCTTCATGCCGTACTCAGGAGCGATATTACGCCCCGCAGCGTTGGCGTCAAGCGCTTTCTGCGTTGACTACAACGGCAGAAACATCTCTATGGTCGTTCCCCCGGCTCCTCAGCGAACTTGGTGGGTTGAGACCAGAGGCCCCGCACCCGACGGTGCAGGGCGAGGTTCTCATGCCGGGATGCTCGGGGATGTAGCGCTGGCCTAACCATGGCCGAAACTCTGATTGAGCTACCGGCCTCCCTCGGCACAAGGTGAGGGAGACAGAAAGAGCCATCATGGTCCCCAGGCGGGATCGAATAGATGTGGGGTGGAACCTGGCCCACCGTTTCATGGCGAAACAGAAACCAGGACCCAGAACCCGATTTTGCTTGACACAACCGGCGACCTTATAGATGTGCTACCTGCTGTTACTCCGTTACGACTGAGTTGAGCGTTACCGGTCCAAGCAGGCCGGAGGGCAACAGCGGGGAATTGGCACGGTACGGATGATAGTCCGTGAAGGTGTACTTCTTGGCTGCGTTGGGTTGCTGGTCGCCGATCAGCCGATTGACCCAGGCATTGGTCACTTTGACGGTGAGAGTATTGCTTCCCGGATGCAAGGCAGACGTGACATCAACCTGATAGGGCGTGTGCCATACGATTCCGAGCGGCTTGCCGTTCACGGTGACTTCAGCGAGATTCTTTACTTTACCGAGATTGATCCAGATGTGCGCACCGTGGCCGAACCATGATGCAGGAGCCTGGATGGTTTTGGTGTAAGTGCCGGTTCCGGAGAAATACTTCACGCCGGCATCGGAGTTGTCGCTCCACGAGGAAAGCGTGTCAAGGGTGATGGACGGAGGCGCACCCCAGTTGGGCGGGAAGGTGACTTTCCATGGGCCGTGGATGGTGGCCAACTGCTTCTCCACCTTTGCGGGAGCGGTCCAGGAATTCCGGGTGGCCGGTTCGCGGAAGACGACGAAGACCGAGCCCCACGGACCGAGCTTCAGTGGGACGGTCGTGCGGCCGTCAGAGATGGTGTAAGAGACTGGCGCGATCTTGCCGGTCTCTGAGTACCAGAGTTGCGGGACGCGGCCGGTGACGCGGAAGCTGGCTTCGACCTGGGCGCCGTCGTTGCTGCGGTTGTCGACGAAGTAGAGATCGCCATCGGGAAGCTTGCGGTGGATGAACTTCAGATTCGCACCGGGTAGTGTTGCGACGTAGTCGAAGTCTGGTGCGACATGCATCTCGGCGAGTGCTTCAGCAACTGTCTGGCTTGCGTAAACCGTCCCTTTGCCGACATGATGCACGCCAGCTCCGTTGCCGAAGAGTTCGTTGGCCAGACGGTGGAATTCAGCCTGGCTGTCGGCGAGGCTTGGGTCGTGAGTAGGTTTCGGTCCCGCGACGGTGGCGCCTTCCATGACCAGCTTATGAATGGCGCGGAGCACCGGAAGAGACATGTACCGGCTGTTGCGATTCAGGCCGAGGATGCGATAGGTCACTCCGCCAGTCGTGGTGATCTCGCCATGGTTGTTAACGCCGAGAGCGTGGATGAGAGTGTCGGCATTGGCGTAGTCGAAGTCGTATCCGTTAGGGAGGTCGGGCGAGCGGTGCTGATAGAGCGCTGTGAGGTTCGTGTCCTGGCCGTAGTAGTAGATGATGTCTGCAGCGAAGCGGCCCTGTTGCAGCATGTAGCTGTTGCGGGCGAGATAAGTGACCCAGGGGCCAGCTTCATTCGCCCAGGTTTCATTCCGGTTGAACCACTGGCCGAAGGGCCCGAGTGTGAGGCCGGGCTTCTTGTTGATGAGCGGCTGTTCGGCCGACTCGTGGATGAAGAAGCGGTTGATGCCATTGAGAAATTCTTGATCGGCCGTGGGCTTGAGCGTGGCGGGTGACCATGCCCAGGGCGCCGCGGCTGCGGTCATGGATTCCGCCGCAGCGAGGTTCTGACCATAGATGTGGGCGACGGAGGCGGATTCGCGATCGTCGGCGTTGTAGTCGTACTGGATGTTGTTGACGCCGGGAGTTTGCGTCCACATGGCGCCCATGGGAACTTGGCAGTCCTGCTTGACTTCCATGCCGTCGGCGACAAATGCGCGACCGCTCTCATCGGACTCACAATAATGGGTCATGTGCCACTGATCAAGAACCTGTTGGATGACACCAAAGTGCTGGCTGGCGATGAGGTCGCCGATGGTTTCGCGGAAGTCCCAGAGGAAACGATCGCTCTGCGCGGAGCTGCCGACGACCACGCCGGTCAGCACGGGCATCCACGGGATGGGATTGTAACCGCGAAGGTTACGAAAGTCCTGGATCATGTTGTTGGTCCAGTTCTGCGAGCCCGCTTCCCAACTGTCATTGGTAAGACTGTTGATGCCGCGTTGGCCCATGTTGCTGGCGCCGACAGCGCTTTTGTAACTGTCGAGATAGTTCTCTATGTACTTATGAACGTCCTTACCGTTGAGCTTGTCGACCTCAAGGCCCGTGGCTTCTTTCGTGGCAGGATGGTTGGTGATGCCGAGAAGACTGTATCCGAAGCGAAGAACAACCCAGCGGCCGGGCGGAGGCGTCCAGTTGAGGGCGCCATCGGGCTGCATCTTTGATGTGAGGTCGATGACATCCGACTCCTTGACGACGCTGTTGGGGCCAAATTGGGGTGTCGGAAAGCGATAGAGATCGACGGTGGGAACGAAGGCGGCTTTCTGTTCGAAGTGATTGACGCGAGCACCGGGATGGAGTTCGAGCTCTGCGATTTGATAGCCCGTTGGCTTGGACCCGAACCGCAGACCGAAGGCTTTGGGATTCAGGCCTTTAGCCCAGGCCGGAGGCGGTGGAGGCGGGACCCGGTGAAACGTAACACGGAAATACCTTGCGGTGACCGCGGGGAAAGAGACCGTGGTTTCCGGCGATCCACCCGTATCCAACTGCGCGACGGTGTGCCAGGTTGTGCCGTCGTTGCTGGCTTCGAGAGCCTTCTTCGGTGCGGCGATGCCGTAGATCATGGCGGCGATCCGGTTGGGGCTGACCGTCACCATGGTGACAGAGCGAATGGTCGCGGGCTTGGGGAACGAGTATTCGATCCAGGCGTCTTTCCCCGGTGCGGGAATGGGAATAGAAGTGGTCTTCACCAGGTTACCATCGGTGAGCATGGCAAAATCGGGATTGCCGCCGCTGCTGGACATGGTGGGGTGCAAGGATGCGAGCGAGACGGCCGTCTGTGGCAAGTGATACGCAACCACAACAGAATTTGCATAGTATTGAGGGATGGGCTTCGACCCCTTAGGAGGACGAAGCAAATTGTGAATTTGCATATCCTGAAAGACGCCGGTGTTCGCCGGAGGATGCGGAAGCTTGCCGTGGAAAGGATGACCACCCTGGATGACGATCTGGCTCCAGACGTACTTCTTCATGCCCTCGGAGGGCAGAACCCATGGACCGCCCGTTTCGCTCCAGCCCGGGGAGCTGTCAATCGATTCTTTCATTCCAAACTGCTCTTCCAGTTTGGTGGCGTACAGGAAGTCACGCTTCCACTCGGGAGTCATGTAAATGATGCGATGCTTCACCACCTGCGGCGTGGCGAGCGATGCGTCGATGGTGGTAAATCCACCGAGGCCGACACGGTGCATCCAGTCCAGATCGAGCTTGATGCCCACCCGGGAAATGTTGCCGTTCATCCAATGCCACCAGACGCGGGGTTTGGCTTTCTCCGGGGGCTTCTCAAAGCCGGACTTCAAAGAATGGGCAGCAGCAGGCTGCTTCGACGACGAATTCTGAGGGAAGGCCACAGCCGTGCAAAGAAAGGTCATGGCTAAAATAGCAATCAACTTATTGGTTCGGAAATTCATGAAAGCTCCTTTTAGCTCGTTTACGGAACGTAAGTACCTGTCAATGAACGAGTTTGATGCCCAGGGTAATCAATCGACGTTTTCAGAATGCGGTGAACACACTAGCACACGAGACTTAATGTCGAAAAGAGAATTGTTTTTTCTTATGAAACTGATCTGACCACTTCGCAACTTGAGTGTTGCCGTTATCCGCCGCCGATATATTGCGGTCCGACGAAAGAAGAGTTGTCCCCAGGCTTCAAAAGATGCGACGCTCCATTCTGATGCGAGACCTGAGCGCAAGTATGCGGGCGACCGCCCGCCCATTGCGAATGGAAAATAAACTCTTCCTTGTATCGTTTCTGCCCACAAGATAAAGCGGGTCTGAAAGGGTCATTATGAAAACCTCTTTGAGTGTGCCTATTTGCAAGCCCGCAAACGACATCTCGAACGTATGTTGACCCGACTCGGACGCATCGCTTGAATTGGTGCAAGAACGAAATACTTTCCTGCTCAAACTGTAGGTTAACCTCGAATCTCCATCGAGTATAATCCTGACACACCGCCATTATCTTAGCGGCCAAGGATTACGATGTGTTCGTCACACATGAGGTGGGGTACGGAGCAACAGCATTTCGGCGAATTGTTTCCCGAATAATTGAGATGTAAGGATCGGTTTGAGTTCTGGTAGTGTTCCTTGGAATTGGAACGCCTTGCCGACCCGAACAATTCATATCCTCTGCGTCAGGAATACCCATTTTTTATCTGAAGACTGCCCCTGATTGAGCGGCAGGTTTCATCTGAAACCCTGGTCGACATCATTGGGCAAGAAGAGCTGTTGGTATTCATTGATGAAAAGCAGAGATTGCAAAGTAGTGAGAACGATTTCCTTGTCGATCACGGTCTGGATATCGGCAAATAACAGTAAGTCAAAGGTCTTCTTCGCCGTATCCTCTAGTGTAGTGTCCACGAAATGTCTGGACAATGCGCCCACCGCAGAAGCCGCCTTGAGGCGGGCATCTGCCGACCTGAAGGTCGGCGCTACACTGTCCATTTAAATCTCGGACACTACACTAGTTCCAGGTGATCCACCAAGAACAGGACACGACGGGTGTTGCCAGTGGTGAGGTAAAATTTGACAATGGTGGCCGTGAACGTCCTACCGGTTCGGGTAGCTATCTCGAACAGAATAACGATCGCGACCGTCACTCATGATCCATTGCAGGGCGCGAATGGCCTTTAACTGATAGGAATGCAAGAAACAAAATTTGTTTGCTTGGATGTATCCGGGTTGTTTCCCCTCATTGCGCCACCCCGCCTCGGATTGATAATTCGGGGGTTGCGTCAGCACAATGTAGTATTCACGGATGTGCTCCTTGACAAGGCGTTTGGGGTTGAGCTTGGGCTGGTGATATCTGACCACCGAATCCGGCGTGGGTGCGCGGGGTTAAAGAACAGCTGTTACTACGCCGCTCGAACCACATATTCAGACTTAACGGTTCTGCGCCCTCGAAGACGGTCTCCTCTCGGTAGATGTGCGTGTCTCGATCTGAGTGAGGTAGGTATCGTCGGTCTTGTGGCCCAATCGGGGCCCGGAGGATACTGATGATTACCCAGAACATCCCCGCCGTTCAGATGACGCTTGAGCAGGCCCGCCAGTAGTTTGAGAGTTGGCGGGGGACTCGCTCGCGTGTTTCACCCTTCACCCGAAACGCTGCGGACCCTGGCTGTAGTCATGGCCCGGGAACATGGCGTGGATCAAGCCGCGTGATTCCTTGTGCAGAACTATACGCAGGCGAACAAACGCGAGGATGGAGCATGTAGCTCGGCTCGTTCCCATAGGCCCTCGGCGACATTTGTTGATCTGGTGCTGTTTGCTCCTTCACCTTGGACCATCCAGTTGCAACATATGACCGCGCCTGCAAGGATATCCACCTACCCAATACCCGGGGGCAGTCGACCGATGGCGCTGGCCAAAGGTCTATGTGGTCGACGGTGAAGATGAGTCCGCAGATGCGCATCTTGGCGGCGGTGGAAGCCGTGGATTTTCGCAATGGAATTGATGGTTTGCCGCAGACTCACGAGCAGCGCACTGTTGATGCAGGAAGAACCGCTGGGCAGAAGATCATTGATAGTCGCTACCCGACTTCCAGCCGTTACTCATAGTCCAGCAACACCATTGACATCATTTCAAAAGGTTGGACTTGAAACTCCACATAAGGCCAAACCCTCTTAAATGGGACCGGCCTGCCATCTGGAACCATGCTTACCCTGGACGCTTTTTGGCCGGACGGCACCTTCACCCGGACGGTGGCACTAATCGCAATGGGTGAAAGTTTCCATTCCATGTTGAGAAGGCTGACCACCAAGCGGCGCTTTTGAGGCTGGTGGAAAAGGGTCATCTCAACCGATTCATGCGTGTCGACCTGGAAATGATAGGGCCCCGGCAACACACGATGCAGGAGGGAGAGTACAACTTTGGAATTCACGGCGTTGTCGCCGGACTCTATGGGCGCAGCCATCCAAATGGCCTTCCCTCGACCGAATGAATGGACTACGATGGCCGGATTGGTTCCGGGTGTGGGGGCAGGTGGATTGTTCCAGATCTGGGCAAAGCGAACATTGAGGCAGTTGCCGATTTGAGGGTCTACGAAGGGCAATGTCACCGTTGCCAGCACTTGTGTGCCCGAATGTGCTTCGCCTTGGACCATCGGCCCAGGAAAACTGAGAGCATCCTGGGGCCAGATGGCCTTTTTCATTTCACTGTCCCGAGGGGAAAAGTAAGTCCACGTGGTTCCCAGAGTTCCTTTGTAAGTTACCCCCAGAACATCTTCCAACAGGAACCTTGGACCACCTGAACCGAGGCGGTTTATCGATGAAGTCCCGGAAGCATACAAGACGCCTCCGTTCTTCACAAAATTACGAAAGCGGTCGGCTTGCTCCTCCGTCATCTCCAGCACGCTAGGCATAATCACCGCGCGAAAGATGTCCAGCTGGTCCAGGTTGACATTGGTTACCACGCCATAAGGAATATGGGCCTGGCGCAGGATCCGCGCTGCCCCCACCACACCGCCCAGATGGGGTGGTTGGCCTCCTTTCCGCTTGTCCACGCGGACACCGTTGTCGGCGGGGTCGTACATCGATTCTTTGTCATAGTAGATTGCCACGTCGGCAAGCATTTCGCCCCCGAGGAAAGGCTCGTATGGGGCCCGCCTGGCGTTCACTTTTCCGAGGAAATCGTAAACATCAGGATTCAGTCTTCCTTCAGGGCTGATCGAGTCGATGGTAAGGTTGGCCGCCGAATGAAGGGTAGCGACGTAAGTGGAATCCAATAAGTCGTTAAATGGTTTCGTGGTTTCGAAATCGTGGAGATTCATTGTGCGCGACGTCATGAACTCAAAGGGACGCATTTGCGTCAGCCCGTAATAAGCCTTGCAGACCAATGAATATTGTGTTGGTCCGCCGTAGAAATCGCCGCCCAGGTAGTCGCAGGCATTCCTTAGTTGGAGCGGGACGCCGAGCCTCCAATCGGCAAAGATGGTCGAATACTGGTGATTGACAGTGATCGGACGAACGCCCTTGATGGTCTTTGTGACGAGCATGGCAAATTCAAGAAGCCACTGCTCCCTCGCTTTTTGAAATAGCCTCCAGGTTGCATCGTTCCAGTTGATGATGCGTGGCGGCTCTGCCTGGTGTTCCTTTCGGAATCGTGCGGTGCAGTGGGGGCAGTAACAGACATAGGGCCAGAAAGTCATATCCAGAAATATGCCGTCGAATTCATAGTTGTGCACCAATTCGTGCAGTTCAGATAGAGCCTGCTTCCGGTAAGGGGAATTAGGGCAGACTTCCCCCGGGCGCCCTCTGAGAATCGTGTCGTACCCACTCTCGGGCAATACCCGCCAATCGGGATGGTGGTCAAAATTCCAGATGTCGTAAATTAGGCTATAGTAAGCAACCGTGCGCAGATTGTGGCGTCGGCATTCCTCCATGACCTCGCCGAAGTAGTCGCGCCCCTTCATATTGGCGTGCACGGGACCAACCTTGCTCTGCCAAAGGCACAATCCCACATGCGACTTTGCATATTGCATGACCGATTCAAAGCCCGCCTGTGCAATCGTGCGTACGTAGCGATCGGCGTCAAAGTCCGCCAGCAGGCCCAGGTCCCAGTCGGGCACGTGAGTATCCACCAGGAGACGGCGATAGGCCCCCTTGGGCCATGCAGCAGGATGGTTCCGGCTGTCTGCTGTTTGCTGGTTGGAGCCCTCAAGCGCTTTCGACCACGTCCCTGTCCCCATGCCGAGCGTCGCTCCGCCGATGAGAGCGTTAAAGGTTCGTCGATCCATGTAATCCTCCGTTTAGCTGTACTGATATCTCTTCTCCGCATGATCCTGCAAATATCGAACTCCACCTTAGACTTGACGAAAATGCGCGAATACTGAGGCCGCTCAGTTCAGGCGCTTTGGCGGTTCAGGTTCCTTTGGTTCGGCGACCCGGAAGTCGTAATGGCCGGAGCCGATTTCGACCTTTAACAAGTCCTTTCCAGGTTGCAGAGAGTTCACTCCGGGGTCGTGGGCAAGCGACCGGCCGCTCTCCGTGACTGATTGCTCCGACTTTGCCGGAAGGTAGACGGTGGCCGTAGTATTCGGAGGAATGCTGACCTGGAGGGTGAACCTGCCGGGATCGTGCTGCCAGTCGACCGTGATAGGACCGGAGATGGAATCGTACCGGGCCTTGACCCAGCGCAGATTGCCGGGCACCGGGCGAATGACGATTTTCCGGTAACCCGGCGCGGAAGGGTCGGGTCGGATTCCGGCGATGTCTCTGAACAGGAATGCGCCGATACAGGTTCCAAAGGGGTGGAGGAGGGTGCCGGTTGGCCCATCCACCGATTCGCGCATCGTCGTGTTGCCGTTCGCAACCATCCAGAGGAAGCCCGGGAGATCCTTCTGCATGGCTACCGTGTAGGCAAGCATCGGGTGGCCCCAGTCCGCCAGGCCAAAGAGCATGGGCATCACACCCACAAAGCCCGTGGTCATGTGGTCCTGGTGCCGGTGGAGGCTGCCGATCAGATGGCGGAGCACCAGCGGCCGCTCGGCTTTCGGCACCATGCCGAGATAGAGCGGCAGGACCTGCGAGGTCTGCGAGTGCTCGGCGTAAAGCCCGGCGGCGCGGTTCAGAAAGTGCTGGTTGAAGCTGGTCTTGATCTCTTCGGCCAGGCGGGCGTATTTTTCCGCGTCCTGGGTCTTGCCCAGCACCTGCGCGGCGCGAGCTACCGCCATCACGCAGTAATAGTAGCCGGCGGTTGACGTTTGGATAACAGGCGTCCGCTTGGGCCGACCGTCGGCGCCCACCTCGAGCCAGTCCCCCAGCCCCCAGTCGAGCAGATGATCCTTCGAGGTCATGGTCAGGTAGTCGGCCCAGTGCTTCATGGGCTCATAGGCTTCCTCCAGCGCGCGCCGGTCGCCGTAGTCGTCGTAGAGTTGCCAGGTGACGTAGGGCAGAGTTCCCCCCCACCAGGGATCGGAAAAAGCGGCCGGCGTGCCATGCGGCCCGGTCAGTCCCCACCCGTTGGTGGGAACGATGGGCGGCACGGAACCGTTCCGCTGCTGGGCGTTAATCATGTCAAACAGGTAGTTTGTATAAACCGCCGCCGCATTGAAATTGTAGACGGCTGCGTCCATGGAGTTCT
>JAKASH010000031.1 GCA_021828225.1 Acidobacteriota bacterium
CAATTGTATGGCTAGGCGGTACTGGTCTATCGCACCATCCGTGTTTCCTTCTTCCTGAAGGGCGAGGCCGAGGTTGTTGCGCGCAACAGCATACTTGGGATCCAGCTTCAGTGCCTGCTGGTACTCTGCGACTGCTGCCTTGACGTTGCCTGCCTGCCGCAAGGCATTGGCCAGATTGTTGTGGGGCTGGGCCCAGTCGGACTTCAAGGCAATCGTATTACGATATGCTGCCATCGCCCCATCCAGATTTCCCGCCATCGCCAGGGCATTCCCCAAATTGTCATATGCAATCGCCCAGCCCGGCTTCAGGCGCACGGCCTCGCGGAACTGGGCAATCGCGGGCTGCAACTTCCCCTGCTGCGCATAGGTCAACCCAAGGTCGTTGTGGGCGCCGGCATCGTCAGGGTTGAGTTGGAGGGCTTTCTGGAATTCCTGCGCAGCACCCGTGAGATTCCCTTCTCCTCGAAGCAGCGTACCCAGATTGTAATGGGCCTTGGCATAGCCAGGGTCCAGGCGGATAGCCCGAAGATACTCGAGCATGGCAAGGCTTGGTTTGTGCTGCTGATCGTACGCAGTACCCAGGGCATTATGGGCGTCCGCCCAATTCGGCTCAAGCAGCACCGCCTGCTGGTAGTGATAGATGGCGCTGTTCAGCAGTCCCCTGGCCTCCAGGTCCTTACCCACAGCAAGCTGTTCCTCAGCCTTAGCACTCCAATGCGCCGGGCCGTGACGAGTTGCCCTTTGGTGCCCGACACCTTGCGACGCGTCCGCTTTGCTCAAGCCAGACCACGGGAACGCGAACATCCCAAAAGCAAGCAGCAAAATGAGAAATGATCTCGAGAACATAGACCATCCGACTGGCAGCGCCCGCAGGTCCTATGAAGAATTTTTTACTCTCAAATCAACGCAGTATTGCTATGCGATCAGGACAACTCTTTTTTCAGGATTTCCTGGACGAGTTGCGGCTGTGCCTGCCCCTTTGTCGCCTTCATCACCTGACCCACAAACCAACCGAGCGTTGCCGTCTTGCCCTGGCGATATTGCTCACTCTGTTTGGGATTGGCTGCAATGACTTCCCGGGCTATCGCAGCGATCTTGTCAGGATCAGTGATCTGCTCAAGCCCCTTGTCGTTCACAATCTGGTCCGCCGTCTTGGCGGTCCGGAACATCTCTGCCAGGACATCCTTGGCCATTTTCCCGGAGATCATACCCTTCGCCAAGAGCTTGATAAGCCCAGCCAGATTTTGCGCTGTCACTGGGCAGTCGAGTATTCCCTTGCCATTCTCCTGCAGCAGGTAACTCAGGTCATTCAAAACCCAGTTAGCCGCGAGCTTCGCTTCTCCGCAGGCCCTGGCGGTCCGCTCAAAATAATCCGCCGTAGCCCGAGTGGCCGTCAGCAGGTTTGCATCCTGTTTGGGCAGAGCATACTCAGTCTGGAATCGGCTTTCACGCGCCGCAGGGAGTTCCGGCAGAGACCGCAGGGCGTCTTCCTTCCACTCCGTCGTAACGACCAGCGGCATAAGGTCGGGCTCGGGGAAATAGCGATAGTCATGCGCAAATTCTTTTGAACGCATGCTGTAAGTACGCTGCTCGCGGCTGTCGAACAGGCGGGTTTCCTGGGAAATTTCGCCGCCGTTCTCAAGCACCTCGATTTGCCGTTCCACCTCGTAAGCCAGCGCCCTTTGTAGAAATCGGAAAGAGTTCAGGTTCTTGACCTCGGTTTTGGTTCCAAAGGTTGTTGCGCCCTTCTTTCGCACGCTGACGTTTGCATCAACTCTGAGGCTACCCTCTTCCATATTGCAGTCGGAAACCTCGAGGTAAAGCATCAGCGTTTTCAGGCGGGTGAGGTAATCGTACGCCTCTTCCGGAGAGCGCAGATCCGGCTCACTCACAATTTCGATCAAGGGCACACCGGAGCGGTTGAGATCAATGTAAGTCTTCTCGACGGAGTCAGGAAAGCCCTCGTGAAGCGACTTGCCGGCATCTTCCTCCATATGGACCCGCGTGATTCCTATTCTCTTTTTGAGATCCCCCTCTTCAATATCAATCCAACCATCCAGGGCAAGCGGTTGGTCGTATTGCGAAATCTGGTACCCCTTGGGCAGGTCAGGATAGAAGTAATTCTTGCGCGCGAAACGCGAACGCTCGTTAATGCTGCAGTTGAGCGCCAGTGCCGCCTTCATCGCCATCGTCACCGCTTCGCGATTCAGGACCGGCAATGCCCCCGGAAGACCCAGGCAAACCGGGCACGTGTTCTGGTTCGGGGGATCGCCAAAGTGCGTCGAACACGAGCAGAAGATCTTCGACCTGGTCAAAAGCTGAACATGAACTTCCAGGCCGATCACCGGCTCGTATTGTGCCAAAGTTTCGGGGGACAGCGTTGTCAGCGTTGACATTGATACTCCGTGCTTGCCTCTTTGGGTGCCGCAGGCCCAAAGGCTTCCGAGCTAAGCGCCTTGATGCTGTTGCAGTTTCCTATTATACATTACGACCGCGGGAAATCCGGTAAGCGAGGGGCGCGTGGCAACGGAAATGTCTGCTCGTACATCCACTCAGTGTGCGAATTACATTTCGATTACGACTATGGGGCTCCAGCTTTCGTGGCGGGAAGCTTCCCAAATAGTTCGTTGAGTTCGTTCGGGCGGCGTGCGTATAATCAGAGGAAAGAGGGGCTATGACAAAACCTAAAACGCTGGGCGAACTTAAGAAATCAAACTATCGGAGCCGGGGCGTGAAGGATGAGATGCGCGCCAACCTGGTCCGCAAGCTGCGCGACGGGGAAACAATTTTCCCGGGCATTGTGGGATTCGAAGATACAGTAATTCCACAGATTTCGAATGCTATCCTTTCACGGCACAATTTTATTCTTCTGGGGTTGCGGGGGCAGGCCAAGAGCCGCATCCTGCGCTCGCTCGTTTCCCTGCTGGATGAAGAAGTGCCATTCATCGCGGGGTGTGAAATCAACGACGATCCGCTGAATCCGATTTGCCGCGCCTGCCACGAGTCGATCGCAGAGCACGGAGACGCAACGGCGATCGATTATCTGCCTCGCGAACAGCGTTATGTGGAGAAACTGGCCACTCCGGACGTGACCATCGCCGACATTATCGGCGACCTCGATCCGATCAAAGCGGCACGCGGCGGGCATGCGCTCTCAAGCGAACTGACTATTCATTACGGTCTGCTGCCGAGAGCCAACCGAGGCATCTTTGCCATCAACGAACTGCCGGACCTGGCGGGCAAGATTCAAGTAGGTCTGTTTAACATCATGCAGGAAGGCGACGTCCAGATTAAGGGTTATCCGGTGCGGCTGCCGCTCGACGTGGTTCTGGTTTTCACCGCGAACCCGGAAGACTATACTGCGCGGGGCAAAATCATTACTCCACTGAAGGACCGTATCGGTTCGGAGATCCGTACCCACTACCCGACCACACTTGAGCATGGCATCGCCATCACGTCGCAGGAAGCCTGGAGCGAACGGGGAGGCGAACTCCGCGTGACCGTACCTCAGTTCATCCGCGAACTGATCGAGACGATTGCCTTCGAAGCCCGGGAAGAGAAAAAGATCGACAAGCGGAGTGGCGTCAGCCAGCGGATGCCCATCACCTGTCTTGAAAATGTCATCTCCAACGCGGAGCGCCGCGCCCTCGTCAAAGGCGAGAAAATAGCCGTCCCTCGTCCTTCCGATATCTATGCTGGCCTGACGTCATTAACCGGGAAGTTCGAGCTTGAATACGAAGGTGAATTGCGGGGTGCGGAGAACGTTGCACGAGACGTCATCCGGCAGGCGAACGCCCGCGTCTTCAAGAAGTACTTCGATAATGTACCGCTTCACTCCCTGGTCCAGTGGTTTGAGCTGGGTGGAACGCTGAAGTACGAAGAAGGCGCTTCCACGTCAGAACTCTACGCGCAATTCAAGAAGATCCAGGGACTCCTGGAAAAGACGCAAACACTCGGCATCAAGGCCAAAGACGATCCCGCCCTGCTGGTGTCAGGCGCCGAATTCATTCTGGAAGGGCTATACGCGCTCAAGAAGATCAGCCGCAATGAGGAACTCGGCTTTTACGTGGAGCGCCAAAGCCCCGAGACCATGGACGAACAGGCTGAAAGGCTTAGCCCTCGTCGCCGGTCGCTGAATTAGCCTGTCGACACTGCCTCGCAATCGGCTTGCGTGGCTGAGGGGATAAAACCAGATGAAGTACATCAAGTATGGGAAGCATATACCGGATCCCTTCGAAGGCTTGAGCGCTGAGGACCTGATGCAGATGCTCCAGGATTTCCTGCTCGACAGCGGGTTCTTCAACGATTATTACGGCGTGTACGAGATGGACTCTGAGAAAACGATGGGGCAGTTGCGCCAGGCTTTGCTCGAAGCCTTAGAAAAACAGGGCCTGCTTTCGGATGAACTTCTCGATGAGATGCTCGAAAATCCCGAGAGTTCGCAACTCTCTCAGGCCATCGATCGACTGCTGCAACAACTGTTTGACGAGGGTTATGTCACCATTGAGCAGCCACAGCAGGGCGCTGTTACAGAGCCCCGACCCGGTCAGATGGGGCAGGGTGAAGGAAAAACAAAATTTGAAATTACTGATAAGGCTTTGGACTTTCTGGGTTTCAAAACCCTGAAGGACCTTCTCGGATCCTTAGGAAAATCCAGCTTCGGTCGGCATGATACTCGAGAAATGGCTACCGGGGTTGAATCAGACGGGTCGAGCCGCCGATACGAATTTGGAGACACGCTGAATCTCGACGTGAACGCCACCTTGCTGTCGGCAATCAGGCGTAACGGGCTGACCATGCCGCTTGATCTTGATTATCAGGATTTGCAGGTTCGCCAGTGCGAATACCAGAGTTCCTGCGCAACGGTCCTGATGCTCGATTGCAGCCACAGTATGATCCTTTATGGCGAGGACCGCTTCACTCCTGCGAAGAAAGTGGCGCTGGCGCTGACTCACTTAATCCGAACACAATTCCCCGGCGACAGCTTGCACATGGTGTTGTTTCACGATTCAGCCGAGGAAATTCCGCTGCCGCAACTGGCTCGAGTGAAGGTGGGCCCGTACTACACGAACACACGGGAAGGGTTGCGTCTTGCGCAGCGCATCCTGTCGCGCCAGAGAAAAGATATGCGGCAGATCGTGATGATCACCGACGGCAAGCCTTCCGCTTTGACCCTGGAGGATGGGAGGATTTACAAGAACGCTTTTGGCCTTGATCCCCTGGTGGTCTCCGAAACGCTCCACGAGGTGGTCCGCTGCCGCCGGAACGGCATCCTGATTAATACCTTCATGTTGGCATCCGATTACGGCCTGGTGAATTTCGTACAGAAAATCACCGAAATCTGCCGCGGAAAAGCTTACTTCACCACTCCCTACACGTTGGGCCAGTACCTGCTGATGGATTACATGAAGAAGAAGGTTAAGCACATCCACTAGACCGGCCCCGATGCCACTCCTTCCGGGCCGCATCCACATGACTGCTTCTGCCGGCTTTTAGGCCTCCTCCTCGGCTTCTTCCTTTGCACGCTTCTTATGCTTTAGAGGTTTGTTGCGGGGGCTCTCCTCGCGCTTGGTAGGAGGAGGAGTGCCAACTTGCTCCCGGGCCTGGCGCTTGACTTCCTTCCACGCATGAAACGGTTCTTTTTTGGGAGGCTTTCTGGGGCTCATGGGAAATAAGTCCCTTGCGGCAAGTGGCGATTCATCTTTACCCAAGGCTGGGCGCACAGATTGAAGATCTTGGCGGAAGTGTGTCGGAATCGAACCGACCGATCCACCAGAGGCAGATCCACAGGATTTGAAGTCCCGGGCGGACACCAGCCCACATGCACTTCCGGATTGATTCTATTCAAGTTGCTGTCTATCGTCAATTTTCTGAACTTGGCAGGTCTTGGAAATCGACGGTGAAACTTGGAAATCCGATCCCATAATCTCTAACGGAGACGCATCGGGCACTACCCCAGCAAAATCGCCAGAAAAGAATCGGTTATTTGCCGCCTGAGAGGGCTTTGCCGTTGGGACCGGGACCTGCGGAAAAGAGGATCTTGCCACCCTGCCATTTGAGCAATCGCATCCTCCAATGAGCTGCTTGCAGCGCACGAATGATCCACTCGTAGTTGTCCGGATAATTTGTGACATAGATGTAGCACTTTTGTCCGGAAGCAACAAAGGCACGGAAGGGCTGCACGTTTAACCCCGCCCAGGATTTCATCCCCTCTAAACCCTGTTCTAAGTCATTGGTGCCCGTGTACCGAAGGCCCAACTCAGGGTCAGCCAAGTAAAGCAACCGGTGCTCGAGTTTTTGCGGAGCGGCGTAAGTAAGCACGGTAAACTCACCTGGATTGGAAATCACAATCGGAGCATCGCCCTTCGCGTGAGCTTCAAGAAAAACATAAGTCGATGCTTGTTGGGCCCGAACTTCGACCACACGGCGATAGGTTTGCACCTCCTTGACGACCAAAAACACACAAAGCAGCAATCCCAGCGCGAAGGCCAGCTCCGGTTGTGCATCCAGTGCGGTGTAAAGTCCCCAAGCAATGATGATGCTCAACCCGATCACCGCAGGCAGCGCATAACGGTCCGAAAAGGCTCCTACGACGGTCTTGGCCAAGACAACGCCCACGACGGGAATCAGCAGGAAACCCAAGACCGCAGCTATTTCGTGTGCAGGAATGCAAGAGCGTAGGCGTGGCTCGCCAGTGTCTGGTTTGGGTCGACGGAAGTCGGTATAAGAAACAACGGCCAACAGAATCACCAGCAAAGGAAGCACTGTTGGAGCCAGTAGAAAATGCTGATAGAAGTAAAACATCGAAGCCCAGTGAGGCTTCGCCCAGAAGTGCGGTGCAAATTTCTGAGCGGCGCGAATCAATGGCAAGAACAGCAGGAGCGGCAGAAGAGAAAGTCCCAAAGCCAGCCAGACGCCCACATCAATCCGCTTCCGACGGATGGAACGCACCACTTCTCCAAGACCCAGAGGAAACAGGCTTAACACGGCGTAATAGTGACTTGATACCGCCGCCGCAAGGCTGATCGCCAAACCGACCAGAGCCAGCGTCCGATGCCGATTCTCCGTCGCCCATTGCCAGCAAAGCAACGCAAACGCTGAAAAGCCCAGAACCAGCGCGTAGGCGCGAGCATCAGTAACAAAGGTGAACCCGGTAGTCATCACTGGGAAAAGCATCGCGATAAAACCATAAAGAGCTGAAGACCGTTTGGACACAAAATGAAACAGACAGACACACATGAGCCAAAACCCCAGCAACTCGGGCATCCTAAGAGCCAGTGTTGTCGTCCCAAGCAGCGCCATGTCAGCGCGTGTCACGACATAAAAGAAGGGGGGCGTCTGCTCAACTCCCGTGGCCAGAGCATCCCACACATTATGGAAGTGAGGAAGACGTGCAATATAAAAGGTGAAGAGCTCGTCATTGGTCACCACCTCTTTTGAGGCGATCAGACAAAAGCCAACAAAATAGAGAGCAGAGAATAGCAACAACAAAAGCCATTTCCTGCTTTCGAATACCTCAAGGAGAGTTTGAACCCGGTGTTGTAACGACCCTTGGAATCCTTCTCTCATTGCTGTCCGCAACAGAGTCTGTTATTCAATTTGCCCCAACGCAACATTTGCACAGCTTTACACAAAGATTGGCAGAAAGTGAATAGGCAGGAAACTGCTGTCGGATACCGCATCACTTTGCATGCCGAAAATTGAGTTCAGTTCGAAGCGCGGTATTGCCCCCGCCAACATCTCCATGTCGTCCGGAGAAGTACACCGACGTAATCAGGGCCAACGCTCAGCAGTTTGAAAGAGGAGTTGCCCATATCGGCCGTACGGTTGATCCAGGACACCGGAACTTCTCGAATGCGGTAATTCAATAGAACGGGCTTCAGCCCTGTTTCCACATTCGCCGCGAAGTGGTCCTCTTCGATGTCGAGATTCTTCAGGATGTCCGCTCGATAGAGCTTCAAGTTGTTTGAAATATCTCGCACCTGCTTTCGCAGCAGCAAGTTCAATACCAAATGGTATCCCCGGTTGCAAAGGATCTTAAAGAACGGGTAACGGACCAGGGCGGACTCCGAAGAAAACCTACTGCCGATAGCACCGTCATAGCCATCCGCAACCGCGTCAAACAAGCCTTTGAATTCCGCGGCGATGGTGACAAAATCGCAATCGATGGTGAGAATGTACCGACCGCTCGCCGCAGCATAACCATCCCGAAGCGCACGTCCCACTCCGCCTGGAGGGTTACGCCTTACCAGCTTGACGCGAGGTTCGGCGCTCGATATGTCTTCAGCAACCTGGGCTGTTCTATCTGTGCTGTTATCATCCACAATTACGATCTCATGAATGTAGTCACTATACATCCCGAGGATCGTCTTCACGAGGCGGCTGATATTCGTTTCTTCGTTATGGCAGGGGACCACCACAGAGACTGCGCCGAAGAGCCGACGATGTGTCGCCAGATTGACTTGTGGCGCGGCATCCCTCCGAAAAGCGGCGGGCTTGATAGCCCGAAAACTCACAACTCTTGAGAAGCAACGGACAGCCGGTGCACGCTCCAGAATCAAGCCAACTGCCTGCCCGGCTAAAGACTGGAGAGGACAAATCACTTCGCAGGGAGTAACTTCAATCCCGCCGAACCCTAGATGAACCGCAGTGTTTTCCCACCTTTGCAGCGCGACATCTTGATCAAAGTTATGCCTTCGATTCCCTCGCACGAGAGTCCGCAAAGCTTTCCGCAGCAGAGTTAAAGGATTTGAAGGATTTTCAGCAAAGAAAATGAACTGGCCCCAGGGCTTTAGACATCGATAAGCTATCTCAAGCGTTGCAGGGCAAAGACCTTCGGCCGGGATGTCCATGCCCACGATGTAATCAAAGCTTTCTTTGGGGAATGCGTGGTGGACATCCTTCTGATAAATGAAGGTTGTATTCTGTAGTTTTCTGGATTGCGCCTTGCGCGCCAAATCCTGATTGAAGGCCACGGCTGTAATAGGATTCTGCCCAGCCAGGGCGGCAGCAAGATGTTCAGTCCAAACACCGCTTCCGGCTCCGAGCTCAAGGACTCTTCTTCCCGGAAGGATGGGTAGTGACCGCGCCACAAGAAAGGCCCGACTGCGAAACCTGGCTGACAATCCTGTTGAGTTGCGTTGCCACCGTCTCTCGCGAGACGTTTCCACTTCCCGCCAAAGCTGTTCTGCCGGAACCTCGGTCTCCGAGGAACCAAGGCGTTCAGCCTCGTCTCTGCGGCCACGTGCCGCACGTGTTCTCCGTTCGTCTTCCCATGTATAGACACGGGAGTCAGCGCCCACGAGTCCCCCTCCCCGTATATGCCAGACTTACTTCCCCCTGCTCAAATCAATGTGCTGGAAACCATATACGACCTCAGCATCATGGCCATCCTCTACGGCCAGATGCTTCGAATCGGAATAAGATCTGATTCAGGACAATGCCACTATTGACGAAGGTCTGGTGCAACGACTTCACTCGCCCCCGGATGCGATCTCAAACGGGCATCCGCAATCTCAGCGATCATCTCGCCCAAGTTGTGCTTAATTTCCCACCCGGGAAAATGCGAGCGGATCTTGCCTAGATCGGTGATATAGCATATATGGTCGCCCTTGCGGTTGGAAGGATTATACTCATAACGAACCCGTAAGCCCATTCCTGCTAACAGATCGATGGTCTCCAGAATAGATACGCTATGCTGTCTTCCGCCGCCGAGATTATAGACTTCGCCACACTTCGGCGCCCGGAAAAACTCCATCAAAAGCCGGGCCACGTCATCGCAGTGGATCTGGTCGCGGACCTGCTTTCCCTTATAACCGAAAATCGTGTATTCGCGACCGCTTACAGCACAATCGGCGAGGTACGCTAGGTAACCGTGCAATTGGACGGCCGCGTGCTGCGGACCGGTCATACAGCCTGCTCGAAAAACCCCGACTGGCATCTGGAAATAACGGCCGAATTCCTGGCACATCACATCCGCAGCTACTTTTGAGGCCCCGAAAACCGAGTGCAGACAAGCGTCAATGGACATCGTCTCATCGACCCCATCTCTCCCGTCAGCGTAGTCATATCGAGTAGCGTGCTCCACTAAAGGCAAAGAATTGGGCCGATCACCATACACCTTGTTTGTGCTGAGAAAGCAGAATGGAGCATCCCGGCAGAAGTCCCGAGCGGCGACGAGCAGATTCAAAGTCCCGACCGCGTTCACATCGAAATCTTCGTAAGGAATGGAGGCCGCCCGGTCATGAGACGGCTGCGCAGCCGCGTGAATAATGAAGTCGGGACGCTCATGCTGGATCAGGAGACGCATCTCCTCCCGATCGCGGATATCCAACATGTAGTGACGGTACCCGGACAAGGCAGCCTGCAGGAGCCTCACCGTCGGATCGACAGATCCTCCCGGGCCGAAAAAATACTCCCGCATGTTATTGTCCAAGCCCACAACTTCCCAGCCAGCTTCGCTCAACAGCCGAGCACAGGCTGAACCAATGAGACCACCCGAACCTGTAACCAGTGCTTTCATCTCCATTAGAATTTACTTGCCTTATTGAATAATTACAAGAAGTGACAACATAACTAGTAACTCCTAAGTAATTTAAAATGCCTAGGTTGCGACGACTCGCCAATGCGTTAAACGTCAAGTACGGCGGGCATCTCAGCGCTCCCCCCGGCTGGCGGGCACACAGAACTGTGATGTCCGTCACATCTCAGGGCTCGTCCTGCTGCTATAAGCAAAGTGGAAAGGGAGGCACCCATGAACAATGCACTTTTTTGGATAATCGGAGTGGCGGTTGCTGCGATTGTGGCGTACTTGCTATATCGAGCCTACGGAAGCACGCGAACGTATTTCCAGCTCCGGGGCAAACGTTTGGTGACCTGCCCCGAAAATCATCAGACTGCAGCGGTGGAACTTGACGCCAAACAAGCAGCCCGCGAGGCTTTCACGCACAAACCGAAGATGCAATTGAGCGAATGCTCCCGCTGGCCTGACCACAAGGACTGCGGGCAACAATGCTTGCATGAAATTGAGATGGCCCCGTCGGATTGTCTGGTCCGCAACATCGTCATTGACTGGTTCAGCGACAAGGAATGCGTGTATTGCGGAAAATCCATTGCTGAGGTCAAAGAATGGTGGGTAGACCACAAACCGGCATTGCTGACTCCGGAAAGGGCAATTATCACCTGGAACGAATTCCCCGCGGAGAAGTTGCCGGAGCTCTTTTCAAAGTGCGATCCGGTCTGCTGGTCCTGCGGCGCGACAGAGACATTTCGGCAACAACACCCTGAACTGGTTACTGACAGGGCTCCAACCCCACTGCGGATCCGGCATATCAAGTAGCAGGCTAGAGGGGTCTGGCCCCGCGAAAAACACGTTCCTGCATGCGGCTCAGGCCGACTGAAGCCTAAACGCCAAGGCTTGCTCACCCGTCGCACTTAAAGGACCACCTTACTCGAGGTGAAACACCTCTTCTAGTTCCTGCATGCCTTCGTCCGGACGCGAAGCTTCTAGAGCTTCAAAATAAGGGGCCATCATGTTCTGCCACTTAGCGTTGACTTCCTCTCTGGACATCCCCTCCAATGCAGTTTCAAAATCTCCCGGAGTCTCGAAATATCCAAAGAGAGTGCCGTCGGCTCGCATAAACAGGGAGTAATTGTGCCAGCCGGTCCGCCGGAGAGCATCCAGCATCTCTGGCCACACCTTCCGGTGGTGTTCCTTGTACTCCGCGATCTTTTCAGGCTTTACTTTTAGAACGAATCCAACTCTCTTCATTTTGCCTCCTCAAACACGATTAATACACCAATCAGCTATTTAAGCATCACGTCGACAACAAAACCTCCCCTCCTTGAATTCCCTATATCCACAAGTGCGAAAAGAACTATAGTGTACACCGAGCAGCAACATGACTTGCCTGCTTGTACCCTCGTCGAGTCCAACTCGGGGCGCAGAGGCTCCGAACTGTTAAAATAAAGCAAAAGCCTGCTATACAAAGAAGGCTTGAAATGCGGGGCGCAGAGATGTATACGGTAAGCGGAAGGAATAAGACGGCCTGCTTCGTGCAGCGTATTGGGACAGCCCCGGGACAAAAATTATGAAGAGCACTTCGACTCACTCTTTGTGTTTGTGCCTTACGGGGACCCTCCTGGCAGCCGTCTGCATGGCTTCTGCTCACCTGTTCGCCAGCGCAGCACAGGAACTGAAACTACCGGCTCCGAGTATTCACCAGATGATGGAGAACGTGGCCTGGAACGAATTGCAGGCATCCGCACATCCCGCGCATTACTATCGCTATATCGAGAAGAACATCTCATCAGATGGTTCCCGCACGACCGTTCAGATTGCAACTCCGCATGGATATGTTGATCGCTTGATTGCTGTGGACGGGCAACCGCCAAGCAAGGAACAGCTAGAGAAAAATGAACAGCTGCTCAAAAATCTGGCCACCAACACCCAACTCCAGCAGTCACGATTCAAGGATCAGCAAAGTAACACACAGCGCCGGGATAACGTGATCAAAGACGTACCCAATGCTTTTGTTTTTACCTACGTCGGAAGAAGTAAAGACGGATTGATTAAGCTTAAGTTTCGACCGGCGCCAGACTTTAAGCCCAGTTCTCGCCAGTCTCTCATTCTCGAAGGCATGGCGGGCGAGGTCTGGGTTGATCCATCCACTCAGCGGATGGCTAAGATTGATGGCACGCTAATCAAGGATGTAACGCTTGGCTGGGGTTTCCTGGCCCGGCTCAACAAGGGCGGGCAGTTCCTGCTGGAGCAGTCCCGAGGCCAAGACGGAACCTGGCACCAAAAGCTGCTTTCGGTTCACTTTGACGGGACGGAACTCATTTTCAAGCGCATTCACATTCACGAAACCATCGTTCGATCCTTTTTCAAACAAGTTCCGGATGGCCTGACCATTCGACAGGCCGTGCATATGTTGCAATCCGCAACGAGTCTGCCGAAGGATTGGGAATCCCGGTTGAACGC
>JAKASH010000032.1 GCA_021828225.1 Acidobacteriota bacterium
TAAAGGAAGGCATGCCCACTGTTTTTGGCCTTTACGGCATTTGTGAAAACGTCCATGAATGGTGCGCCGACTGGTATTCAAAGGACTACTATGCCTGCTCACCCGAGCGCAATCCCCAAGGCCCGCCGTCCGGCGAGCGGCGGGCATCACGCGGCGGAGCCTGGCGACATCATATCAAGGTGAGTCGTTGCGCTGCACGTTCCAGCATTCCGCCCGCCTTTCAGTACGCGGATTACGGCTTTCGAGTGGTCCGCGACGTCATGTAAGACAGGCTTAGGGAAGGAGGGTTCCAATGCCTGAGTTACGCCATAACGTCCTGACCCGCGAGTGGGTCATCATCGCCACCGAGCGCGCAAAGCGCCCGCACGAGTTTGCAAAGAAGAATGATGGGAAAAGGCTTAACCCGCCCTATGTGCCATCATGCCCTTTTTGTCCCGGCAACGAACAAATGACTCCTCCTGCAACGTTGGTCATTCCCGGTGACGGCAGCTGGCGAGTCCGTGTAACACCCAACAAATTCGCCGCTCTTTCCTTCGAGGGTGAGCGCCACCGGTCGATTGTGGGAATTCGCAGGACCGTCACCGGAGTGGGCGTCCACGAGGTGATCATCGAGTCTCCGGACCACAGCAAGACGACGGCGCTGCTGGAGGACTCGCAGGTCGAGACACTCATCGATGCTTATCTCGATCGATTCAATTCCGCCTCGCAGGATCCGCGGGTCGAGCAGGTCACCATCTTCAAAAACCACGGCGAGGCGGCTGGAACCTCGCTCGAACACCCTCATTCTCAAATCATCGGAAGCCCTGTGATTACGTCGCAAATTCGCGACCGAATGATCAACGCTCTGCACCATTTTGATGAGTACGGCGAGTGCATTTATTGCCGGGTTCTTGAGATCGAGTTGCGGGAACAGACGCGCGTGGTTATGGAGACGGAGCACTTTGTAACGTTCGTTCAGTTTGCTGCTCTCACTCCTTTTTCGATGTTGATCATGCCGCGGCGGCACATGTCCTGCTTTTCGGAAATCAGTGACGCAGAGGCGGCCGACTTGGCCAGAATTCTGCGGCGGACGCTGGCCAAACTCTACTACGGCCTCATGGACCCGGACTTCAACTACACCATCCGGACCGCCCCCCGGGACGATTGTGGGGCCAAGTATTCTCACTGGTACCTCAGTATCATTCCGCGACTTACCAGGGTGGCAGGGTTCGAGCTCGGGTCCGGCATGTTTATCAACTCGTCGTTGCCCGAGGAAAATGCAGAATTCCTGCGGGAAGTGTCTGCCGGCTAGCCATTTCACGGCAGTGCATCAGAAAAGCGCCTCGCGCAAAGGCGCAAGGGCACAAAGGACCTTTGGTAAATGCCGGCAAACCGAGGGATCTCTAAACCGGGCGGGCTGGAGACTAAAGGCGAGTGAGGATCACGAAGCGACGAGAATTCATAGGCTATCTGGCTGGCGGGTTGGCGGCGGCGATGCTCGATGGAAAAGAAGGTTTGCTGCTGGGCCGGCGTCGTCGAATTTCGCATTCAACTTATCTCTTGAGTCAGCGTATCGGAGTTTCTACCTGGAGCTTTCACAACTACTTTCCTTCGACGCAAAGCCAGGACTACCACGGGCCGGATGATACGTTTGCATTGCTGGATTTCCCGGAAATGATTGCCGACCGCTACAAGATCCATCACCTTGAATTTGTTGCCCCGCATTTTGCCTCTACGAACCCGGTCTATCTGGATGAACTGAGGAACAAACTGATCCGGGCGCACTCTTACCTTGTGAATCTTCCGATCGATATCAAGGAGGTGTCGACCGGAGGCGGCCTTTCGGATCCCAGCATGTCTGTTCGTGATGCTGCGGTCCAGGCTTCAATGAAGTGGATTGACATTGCCGCTCATCTGCGCGCGCGTTCGGTCCGATGCGATCCGGGAAAGATGAATCCGCAGAATCTCGCGCCCACAGTCGATTCCTACAAAAGGCTCGTCGCTTACGCACGGCGGAAAGGAGTCCGGGTAATCGTGGAGAACCATGGTGGCGTCGGCTCAGGGCACCCTGGAGATTTGATCAAAGTCTTCAAGAGCGTGAATAGCACGTATTTCGGAGCGCTTCCCGACTTTGGGAACTTCCCCGATGCAAAAACACGCGCACGCGGGCTAGCGCTGCTTTTGCCGTATGCCGCGGTCATTTGCCACGCCAAAGGGTTGGAGTTTGACGCCCACGGGAACGAGATCAAGTACGATTTCCCGGCCTGCATTGAGATTGCAAAGCGGGAACGATTCCGTGGTGTCTACTCCGTCGAATTCGAAGGTCCTGGAGATCCGTACGGCGGCGTTCAGGACGTCATCAATGAACTTTTGAGATATGTGTAAATTTTCGCGCTATCGCCCAAGGCCCTGTCGCTCTACAGCTCGCGCTTACTCATAGCGCAAGGCTTCGACGGGATCAAGGCGCGACGCGCGGATTGCTGGCAAAATCCCGCTCAGAACACCCACCAGCATAAGGATTCCGGCGGAAAGCGCCAGGGTCGTGAGAGATATGTGAAGCTGGATATCTCCCTGCCCGGAAGTATCTTTGAACAGTGGCCCCAGCAGTGGAATGGTTCCGATGGCCGCTGAGAGCAGGTAGGAAAGGGCCATTCCAAGGATTCCCCCCGTCAGCGTAATGGCAAGGGCTTCGGAAAGAAACTGGGCTTGAATGTGCCGTCGCCGCGCACCGAGGGCTCGCCGCAGGCCAATCTCCCGCGTGCGTTCATCCACTGAAACCAGCATGATGTTCATAACTCCCACCCCGCCGATTCCCAGCGTGAGCGCGCCGATAAATGTCAGCAGCACTTCCAGGCCGATTGTGAGTCCATCAATAATGGGTCGAAGCTCCTCTGTGCCGAACATCATGAACGCTTTCTTGTCGGTCGGAGAGAAACGCTGCCTTTCGGCGATGATGGCCAGCACTTGTTGCCGTGCCTTGGCCTCGAACTGCGGGGCAATGGGTTCAAAGACCATTACGTTTGCGTAGCGAGTGTCCCACATATCGCCCGCCGTCGTGTAAGGAATCCAGGCAGACTCATCGTCGCTTGTAAAATAGTTCGAAAGCTGAATCTTGCGATTCATGGTCCCGATGACCGTGAAGCGCACATTGCCGATCCTGACAATCTGTCCCACAGCAGGTTGATTGGCAAAAAGCTTTTGACGCAATCGCGCTCCCAGAAAAACCACCCGGCGCCTCTCGACCATATCCTCCGGGCTGATCCACCGTCCGCTACTTGGAACTTCGCTTCTCATTTCTCCATACTCAGGGCAAACGCCTCGAATCGCCGTGTTGGCAAACTGGCTGCTACGAGAGATAGGCAGCCAGCGGACTGTTTCGCGGCAGACATGCTTCACCAGGGTCGCTCGCGCCCGCACCCACTCCAGATCTTCCTTTTCAAGGAGGACTTTCTTGCCCGCTCGCTGGCCGCCGACCTGCTCGCTGGTTTGAGCCGGCCAGCAGATCACCACGCTCTTCCCGAAGGCTTCGAACCCTTTGATCAGAACTCCCCGGAAGCCTTTCCCGTAGGCGATCAGGGTTGTTACGGCTACGATTCCCCACACCACTCCCAGCATGGTCAGCCCGCTGCGCAACGGCTGGCGGCGTAAGGAATCCCATGCCTGGCCAAAAATCTCCCGTATCATGATCTCGTTCTGCTCCGACGTGATAAAGAGTGCCGGTTCCCGGCCATTTCGCGGTTCCGTTCCACGCTATCCCCCTGCCTCATACCGAAGAGATTCGATGGGATCGACCGAGGCTGCACGGTTTGCCGGGTAAAGCGCCGCAAGCAGAGCCACCGTTCCCAGCAAGCCAAACGACAATGCGCCGGATTGCCAGGTGGGCAGTAGGCCAGCAAAAAATGCGGGCTGCGGCAACAGGTCCACCAGCCAGCAAATGCCGTACGCCACTCCCATCCCAACCCCGCCACTAATGAAAACCACGATCAGTGTCTCAACGAAAAACTGCCACAGGATGGCGCTGGATGTGGCGCCGACCGCCTTGCGCACTCCGATTTCCCGGGTCCGTTCACGTACGGCGACCAGCATGATGTTCATAACGCCAATACCGCCCAGCAGCAGGCTGACTAGTCCCACCGCCCCCAGAAAATACTTCATCCCGTCGGTCATCGTCCGGAATTCCCTGGCATTTTCCACCGTGTCCCAGATGGAAGCCGCTTCTTTGTCGCGCGGGTCAAAATTGTGAATCAGGCCAAGCGAGCGGCGGACCTGCGCCTGACAGGCTTCATCGTCGGCAAAGGACTTTGGGGTTACCAGAAGATTGTCAATGCTGCGCTGCGGCGCCGGAGGCAGATCCGGAAAGTCCTGCTCCATGGCGCTGAAAGGAACGTAGACCTTGGTTACGTCCATGCCGTCGTAACTGTTGTTCTGCTCCTTGGATTGCATAATGCCGATGATGGTATAGGGAATATCGTTCAGATAGACCGTTTTGCCCACGGCCGTTTTTGAGACGAAAAGTTGTTTCCGCACGTCGCTTCCTAGGAAGGCGACTCGGTGCCCCTTGGCTTGGTCGTTCCAGTTGTAAAAACGGCCTTGCGCGATTCCAATGCTCCGAATGTAGGCAAAAGGAGGAAGCGACGCAGTGACTTCGAGGGTCGCACTATTGTACTGGCTGCGGATGTTGATTCCCGACCGGCGGAGTTCGGGCAAAACATATTGGCAGGAGGGCGCCTGAGTTTGGACAGCGAGATAGTCGGTATTCCACCAATGGATATCCCGGCCGGCCCGCATGCCGCCCGCTTGCATGCTGGTTCGGCCGGGAAAAACAATCATGATGTCCCGGCCGAAGGTTTCCATCTGCTTGGCCTGCCCCACACGCAGGCCTTCTCCTGCGGCCACCATCAGAATGATGGAGATGATTCCCCAGGCGATGCCGAACATGGTGAGGAACGTTCGGAGCTTATGCCCCCACAGATTGTCGATTGTGTCTCGGAACAGATCACGAAGCGCCATGACGGTTCACCATGAAAAGCACACAGAGAAAAGGATCAGCCGGGATGGCCGTGTCTGTCGCTTACTGCAGGATGACCTGCTGGCCTTGATCGAGGCCGCTTTCGACTTCCGCGTTGATCCCATTCGAAATTCCGATCTGGATGGGCACTTTTTTCCAGCCCAATTTCGCCTCCTGGGCAGGAACCTCGGCGAAGGTTTTATGATCCTTGTCGTACACCACAGCGGTCTCAGGGATGATCAGTACGTTGTGCTTTTCCTGGATAATCAACTCGGCGTTGGCGCTCATGTTGGCTTTGAGTTCCCCGGTGGGATTCTGGATCGAGACGCGGACCTCAAAGGTGGTCACATTGTCTTTTTCCACGCCCATGGGAGAGATCTTGGTCACCTTGCCGTCGTAGATCTTCTTTGGGAATGATTCCACTCGAATGCGCGCGTCCTGGCCGAGATAGACTTTGCCGATGTCCGCCTGATCAACTTTGCCCAACACATAAACTGTGCTCATGTTTCCCACGGTAAAAAGCTGGGTGGCTTGCGAGCCCAGAACCAGGATGGAGCTGACGGCGTCACCAACTTCAACATCGCGGGAGAGAACAATGCCGTTGATGGGGCTGACGATGGTTGAGTTCTGCAGGTCTTCTTTGGCCTGATCAAGAGCCGCCTGCGCCTGCGACACCTGAGCCCGGGAGCGGGCGATGTCGGCCTTGCTGACGGCAACGTTGCGCCGCGCGGACATCTGCTTGTTTCGTGCGACCTCGTAAGCCTTCTTAGCATCATCGAGTGTCGAGTCAGGAATCAGCCCTTCGGCGGTGAGCTTTCGGTCACGGTCAAGCGTAGCCTTGAGAAAAGGTATATCGGGGCCCTGGGCATCAACAATGTTCCTTTCATAGGTGGCTTTAGCTGATTGGACCGTGGCCTGCGCGGCTTCAAGATTAGCCTCTTCCTCTTTCACACGTGCCCGCAGCTGTTCCTTGTCCAGCTCAAGAAGCACCTGGCCTTCTGTGACGCGATCGCCGTAGTCGACAAATATCTTCTGGACAAGGCCACTGGCCTTTGACTTGATTTCGACCTTGGTCAAGGGTTCAACCTTGCCAGTGGCTACGACCGATTGCGCAATGTCTCCGCGCTTGACGGCGGTCAGTTTGGATGGGTCGATGGTGTTGTCGGTCCGGAGCACATTGGCTACCGCGAACACAGACACGCCCAGCCCAAGGATGGCCACCCCGATCAGGGTCCACTGCCGGCGCTTGGAATTGCGATAATTATTCGCCATAGAAACCTTCCAGCTTTCTTTTTCCGAATCCTCTTATCCAGTAATACGCCGTACGCGCTCGCGATGTTCCACGGAGTCATCGGAAATCTCCAGTGTTGCGGAAAAACTGGGTGGGGGAAATTCACGACCAAACTGCAAAGCTGCGATACGGGAGTTTGATGGGACCCGCCGGAAGCCTTCATCCGGAGAAGTCCCGATACCGTTCGGCGGGACAGAGAGCGTTGATCAGCAAAGTCAGCGGCCCACGCGGCGTGGTTGTCGCTCCCTGAAAAAGTTTCGGAGAGCAACCAGTACCTGCCCAAGGTCAGCGCCATCCGCCTCAACGGCTTCCTCAAGCTTCAACGAGTACGGGACTGTCCGGGTATGCGCGAGTGTTTTCAGCCCGGCACGCTCCAGGATGGGCCTTGTTTTGGGGAAGCTTGTCACGTACCAGTAAACCGGGAGAGCGGCGGTTACACCTTCGGGCTCCAGCCAGGCCAGCAAGGGCTGCTTCAGGGTAAGTGCCATGTTCACCACAAAGAGGAGGACGGCGGAAAGCTCAAGGAAGGCTGAAATCGGCAACACCGTCCACGCATTGCCGCCCGCCGAGTATGCGATTGCCTCGCTCGACACCCTCAGCGTGCAGCCGAGAGTCAGCAGCCACAGGCTTGCCGCCATTAGCCGCGAGCTGTGGAGTTCCCGCCCATTCAGGAATGACGGGAGAAGCCGGGGTGCGATGGCAAAAATGAATGTCGCGAGAAATCCCACCGTCACGGCGTGCCGTGAGGCTCCGCCAAGCCCGGTGGCGCTTGGGAACAGATCGGCGAGGACGCCGAGGGTTGCGCCCACCAGCAACCAGACGAATGAGAGCCGCACGAAGACCGGATAAGAATGATAGACTCCAATTACTTTCGGTTTCCTCACGGAAGGTTGAAAGACGCGCAGTGCGCTGGATGCAGGAATTGTGAGAGCCAGCGCCAGGACATCGGCCACAAACAATTCGTGAACTAAGGCAGCGATTACGATTGCACTTACCCCCGCGCAGAGCCAGAGTGCCGCACGGTGGTTGGGCTGCTGAAGGCCCAGAAAGACGCTCACGAACTTTGTGCTGTAACCCCATGCTACCGGAAGCGCAAAGCCCCAGATGGCAATCACAAGGAATGCCCGGTCAGCGACTGCGGGATAGACCGGAGCCGATCCGTGCAGCGCAACGGAAACTGCGGTCATCAGGTTCACGATCAGCGCCAAACCCAGTGCGGTGAAACCGAAAATTCCCAGCCACGATCCCAGATCCGCCGGCTTCTTCTGCTTCCGGGTGGGTGCGCCTTTGGGCCGCGAGAAAGAGACCACATATAAGAAAATCGCGAAGGCTACCAGCTCAAGGACCGTAGAACTGACGAGTGTGGTGCGCCAGCCATCGGCTACTACCCCGGCCCACCACCGAAGCCCAACGCCCAGCGTCCACATTGCCCAAACCACCCAGGCAACGCCGTAGCGCTTCAACGGATGGCCTCGAAACTTGGGCAGTACGTAGAACGAAATCCCGATGATGAAGCTGCCGACCCAGCCAAACAGTTGCGCGTGGCCATGAGCCTGAATCCAGGCTGTGCTGGCGCCGGCTTTGGCATGATGGTCAGTTATCGCGATCAGATTCCAGACGCCCAGGAAAGTTCCGGGCAAGGTAAAAAAGAAGAGTCCTGTCACGATGTAAGCTGCAAGCATCTTTCCGGCCCGACGCTCCGGAGCCGGATTAGCGTAATCTTTTTCGCCGGTGCGATCGCGTTCGTAAGCGATTCTCCATTGCTGCGGCAGTTCATTTTTGGGAGCGATTTCCGTTGTAGCCATAAGTCCCCACGCTTCGAAGTTTCCAAGACGAAATCCATTCTAAAAATCTTGGTTTCTCAGGCGCTGTGACTTTAGTCTCAAGGCATGCAAGGTACTTACGGCGTTGCCGGACCAGATCAGAATGTAATATATTTCATTACGCTCATCTGCAGAACAACATCATCGGATTGCACTGCACCGGATCAAAGCATTCGGTCCACCAACTCCGTGGAAGTGGAGAGCATACCTTGTAGGAAGCGGGAGGCAAATCCATATGGCAAACAAACTCGATCGACGTTCGTTCCTGAGCCGGACCACCGGGTCGTTGCTGGCCAGTTCAATGTTTCCTGCCGCCAGTCACGCCAGCGGCATTGCTTTGATTGGCGGGATACCGGAAACGCGGCTTCCTGGCAGCGCCTCTACCCTCATCCCGAAACAGACGGGGATATTTCCCAAGCCTCATGAGATGACTGAGCTGCCAGGTCATTTCCTTCTGAACGAAGAAACTGCGATTATTCTTCCCAGCGCAGCCTCGGGAAACGACCTTCATCTTTCCCGCTTCCTGATTGATGAGCTAAGCGATCGATACGGAATTCAGCCCAGCGTCCGGCATGAAAATAGGCTGCCTGAAAATGATCGCTTCATTCTAATGGGAGCGATGAGCAATCCGTTGGTGCAGGAGTTTTGTCGCCGACACCGGCCGGACGTTTCTGCTCAGAATCCCGGCCCGGAGGGATATTTCCTTCAAGTAAGCGATCGCGCGGCTGTAGTGGCAGGCTGCGATGATCGGGGAGCCTTTTATGGATTGCAATCGCTTCGGCAACTCATCGGGAAGAGGGACGAGAAGCTTCAGATCCAGGGCGCCCGCGTACGGGATTGGCCCGACAAACCGTTTCGCGGCATCTATCTTTACCTGCCTGGGCGGGACAACATTCCACTATTCAAGCGCTTTATCCGCGACGTGATGGCCCAGTACAAGTTCAACGCGGTCATGGTTGAGATGAACGCCTGCATGCGATTTGACAGCCATCCGGAATTGAACGAAGGATGGGTGGAGTTTACTCGTGATACTGACTATAGCCGGCGTAATTACCCGCCGGGCCCTTTGCACGGCCGAGAGCAGAATTCGTCCCATCAGGATTGTTGCGATGGAGGGTTCCTTGAAAAAGCTGAGGTCGCAGACCTGGTCCAATGGTGCCGGCACCACCATATTGAAGTGGTTCCTGCAATTCCCTCGCTGACTCACAGCTTCTATCTCCTGACCAAGCACAAGGATTTGTCGGAAGTCCCCGGCGACAAGTGGCCGGATACGTATTGCGCCTCGAACCCCGGGAGTTACAAGTTGCTGTTTGAGGTGATGGACGAATTCGTCGAGGTGATGAAGCCCAGAATGGTTCACACGGGTCACGACGAATGGTTCGCGCCTTTTGGCCTGTGCCCTTGTTGCAAAGACAAAGACCCGGGTGAGGTGTATGGCCACGACCTCATCAAGGTTCACGACTACCTGGCAGACAAAGACATCAAGATGGCGATCTGGGGTGACTATCTGCTGGAAAGCGTTCGCGGCAGAGGATTGCAAAGGCATGTCACTCACGACGGATGGGTTTACTACTCACCAGGCGCGATGACTCCGCTGCAGGTGAAGGAACTGGTTCCCAAGGACATCCTTATCTTGAACTGGTTCTGGTCAGAAAGGAGAGCCGGCAAAAGCAATGAAGCGCAATTGGACGAATTTGGTTTCCGGCAGATTTACGGAAACCTGCAACCTGACATTCACGATTATCCCGAACGCAGCAAGCGGAAAACGCTGATGGGTGGCGCTCCATCGGCCTGGGAAGCCACTAACGAATTCAACTTCGGGAAAGATCTGATGTACAGCTTTCTCGGCTGCAGCAATCTCCTTTGGTCGACGGGCGTCCTGGAATCCCCCCAACTTTCGTCCATCGTTCAAGCCTCCATCCCCGGTCTGCGCCGGAATCTCAGCGGACAAATTCCTCCGAGCGAGGCGGGAGATCCGGTCATACCTGTCAATATTTCCGCCTCATTCAATATGCCGATGCGCCAATCCACCTTCGCGGTTGATCTTGGCGGGATGCAGTCCGGAAGAGTGAAGGTGGGAGACACTGTATTTAATTTGGCTTCTGCCAATCTGGCCGGTGGCAACGGCGTTGTTATGGTGGGTACCGAGGGCGAGACGCATAATCCTTTGCCTCGGGAGGCTCGGGGCATCAAGATCGGCAAAGACGCCACCAGCCTGATTTTTCTGCATGCCTGCGCCAGACCTGCCACCAACAAGGAGGCCTATCGCCTGATCTGGGATATGCAGGACTCGGCGGACCTGCTGGGATGGTACGAAGTTGTCTACGAGGACGGATTGCCGGAACTCATTCCGATTCGATACGGCGTCAATATTCTGGAATGGAACTGGCGCCAGCACCCTCACCGTGGGGCTTACTGCTACGGGGCGGATGAAGTGGTTTGTGGGCAAGAGGGAGGCAATCCTATAAGCTTTTTCGCGCTCGAATGGCCAAGTCCGCGACTGGGACAAGTGATTCGGGAAGTCAACCTCAAGGGTTCGACACACTTCAGAGGCGCCGTCCCGGGTTTTGAGAATGCTTTTGGCAAGGTCATTCCTAGTAATGCCGTGTTGCTCAAAGCAATCAGTTTTGTAAAGAGCAGGGATTGAAGTGCCACGATGGCTGCGGGCCTCCGTCGATGCAGTTTCCAGGCTGAGGCTAGCGGTGGATGCTATAATCGCTCCGTGCGCCAGAGAATTGTGATTATCGAAGACGAGAAAGATATCGTCGACCTTGTTCGGTACAATTTTCGCAAAGAGGGCTTTGACGTTGAAAGTTTCTCGAGCGGCAAGGACGGCCTCGAATACTTGCGTCAAAATTCCACGGACTTGGTCCTGCTGGACATCATGCTGCCCGATCTCGACGGTATAGAAATTTGCAAGCGGGTGCGGGCGGACGAACGCCTGAAAAGCCTTCCGATCATTTTTCTGACGGCCAAGGGAGAGGAAATCGATCGCGTCGTTGGGTTGGAGATCGGGGCTGATGATTACGTTGTAAAGCCCTTCAGCCCGCGGGAGCTTGTTGCGCGTGTCAAAGCTGTCTTGCGCCGCCAGGAGCAGGCGCTCGGCAAGGCCGAAGTTGTCGAGGTTGCGGGGTTGCGTCTTGATTCCCGGACGCACGAGGTTTCTGTTCATGGGCATCCCGTCCAGTTGAGCGCACTCGAATTCAAGCTGCTTCACTTTCTGGCTTCACAGCCTCGCCGGGTCTTCAGCCGCGAGCAACTGCTGGATAATGTCTGGGGGCGAGACCGCTTTGTGACTCCGCGCACCGTCGATGTTCACATCCGGCGTCTTCGCGAGAAGATCGAAAGCCAGGAGGGCGCAACCTATTACGTGCAGACGGTCCGGGGGTCTGGATACCGATTTTCACCCGGCCCTGTTGATTCGCAAGAACCTTGAATCCGTTCCTGACGCTAGTCCCTGACACCCCATGGCGCTTACCGGCCCCATATTTCGCAAGCTCTTGATCGCAGCGTTTCTGCTGATGGCCGGAACGCTGCTGGGTCTGAACTTCTATCTGACCCGCTTCACGGTGCAGCTGCAGACTGAGAACACCCAGCGGCGGCTGAAGGCTGAGGCGGAAATCCTTGCTGACGAAGCGGCGCAGATTCCACGGTCGAATCTGGAGCAATGGTCCCGGCAAGCCGAGGCACGCGCACACGCGCACGTGTCTGTCATCGACCCCGAGGGTGTTGTGCTGGCGGACTCCAAGGAGCCTTCAGAGGGATTGCCAAACCGCGCCGACCTCGCTGAAGTTCAGAAAGCCTTCCAGGGAACTGTCGGAACGGCCGTGCGTCGCGACCCCACGCTGAACGAAGAGATGTACTACTTCGCGGTTCCGCTCAGGTACCAGGGTCAACCGGGTTACGCCTTGCAACTGGCCGCTCCCCTTACGGATGTCAAGACGGCAACCAAAAAGCTGCACGACGAAATATGGGTTGCCTCGCTGGTGGCGCTGTTCTTCGCTTTGGGGATTGCCTATTTTTTCTCACTCTCTTTCACCCGCCGTGTGAATAACCTCAAAGTGTTTGCTGAGAACCTGGATAAGATCCCTTCTCCGGAACGTGTCTTGCTCCAGGGAAAGGACGAACTGGGTGATCTGGGACGCTCGCTGGAGCGGACGAGGACTCGCTTGCGGGAACTTGTCGATCGTTTGAGTCTGGAGTCAGCGAGCCGCGAAGGCATTTTAACCAGCATGGTGGAAGGGGTGCTGGCTGTGGACAGCGAGCTCAGGATCACTTTTTGCAACGATTCATTCCGGCGCGTGGTTGGAGCTTCTGCCCCCATCCCCGAACGCCAGCCGTTGCTTGAGGTCTTGCGCGATCCCGAACTGCTGGGCATGTTTACCCGAGTCCTTGGAACCCGTCAGCCCATAAAACAGCGAGTCCGGCTTGCAGGAGCTGAGGGCCGGTCCTTTGAAGTTCAGGTGACGCCGCTCGCAGGGCCGGCACGCTGCGGCGTCATTGCTATTTTCTACGACATCACGGACCTGGAACGCCTGGAGCGCGTACGCAGGGATTTTGTCGCCAATGTTTCACATGAACTGCGCACCCCCCTCACGGCCATTGGAGGCTATGCGG
>JAKASH010000033.1 GCA_021828225.1 Acidobacteriota bacterium
TAGGGATGAGCATGATTCGGATGAGTGCGCCTTCGCCGTGCCAGATTTTGAGCCACTCGAACAGCGGACGAAAGTACCATTCCGGGCGCGGCAGATACTGGGTGTCTGCAGGGTTCGCCAAAGGTCCGAGGTCAGCCGGAGCAAAATAGGCGGCAAACCCAAGAGCCACAATCAGCAACAACGCAAATCCCAAATCCATGAGCAACTGGCGAGGGTAGAAGCTTTCGGTCTTCTGCTTTGGCTTAACGGGACTTTCGCTGATGGGTCCCGCCGCCCCGGCCTTGCGAAACAGGTAGATGTGAATTGCCGCGAAAAGGAAAATCAGTGCCGGAATGTAGAAGACGTGCATGACATAAAAGCGGGAGACAGTCAGGGTGCCAATCTGGGTCCCGCCGCGCATCAGCCGTTCTATGAACCCGCCGACGATGGGGATCTCGCTTGGAACACTTGTGCCGACTGCGGTCGCAAAGTAGGCCTTCTGGTCCCAGGGAAGGAGGTAGCCGGTAAAGGCCATGCCCATGACAAGTGTGAACAGAATGGTCCCGGAAACCCACAGCAGTTCGCGCCGTCCTTTGTAGGAGCCATACATGAAGGTCTGGCTCAGGTGCAGAATCACGATGATTACCATCGCGCTGGCCCCATAAACGTGAAGGCTGCGCAGGAAGGATCCGGCAGCTACCACCTTGGTTATATAGGCAACGGTGACGTGAGCGTGATCGACGGAGGGAACGTAATAAAGTGCCAGGAAGATTCCGGTAATAACCTGTGAAAGGAAAACGAAAAGCAACCCGGAGCCAAAGATGTAGGCATATCGCGCTCCGCCAGGGATGGGTTCATCCAGCGCTTCATGCAGCAACTTGTTCAGGCCTGTGCGGCGGTCGATCCAGCGGAAAAATCGGTTGCCTTGCGATCTGGGCGCAGTTCGAGGGCTTCCACCCGGTTTAGATTGTGTGGACATGATTGCGATTCCTTTTATCCCACTTCCTTTTTGTATGATAGGAGTGCCTGAAAATACTCGTAGCGCACCATTAAATCGTCTTTTTCGGCCTTAATGGGCAGGGTGTCCATCCCACGCTTTGCCGGCCCCTGGATGAGCGAACCATCCGCAGCAAATTCGCTGCCGTGGCAGGGACAATGAAACCTATTCTCGGCCGGGACCCAGGGAACGTCACAACCCAGGTGAGGGCAGACGGCAGTTAGCACCTCGGTATTATTGAGGGAACCTTTCCTTCGCCCCTTGGTCACGTACACCGGCTTCCTCGAAATGGCCTCGCGCCATCCGTCGACCTGTTCGATCTTAACGGTCTTCCTCACCGGCGCTGTGAGGGATGAGTATTGGCTTTGTTGACCCAAGTCTGACCACGAGATCGAGGTTGTCGTGGCAAAGACCGGGTAGAGTACATAGCGCACCAGCGGAACGGCGAGCAGTGTGCCCATCGCAGCCGTACCTACAGCAATCAGCCACAGAAAGAAAGACCTTCGGCCTTCTAGAACTCGTTTATCCTGCAACGCGTCAACGGCTGACTGAGACGGTTTGATGTTTGTTTGATCTGAGTTAGTTTCCATCTAATGACTCCAGAACCATAATCGTTATGAGCATTTTGCCTATGATAGAAAGATTCACTGCTTTTAGTGGTTTGTCACAACTTTGAGTGCCGGGTTCCTGTTTTCTGGCAGCCGAGAGCGATAAAGCTGCATTGGTTCTTGCTCGGGACAGCGACTTTGGGCCCCGTCATTTCACGGGGTGCGCCCGATGAATACCGAATAGCAAATCAGATATCATCCATGATTGTCTACACGCCACTTTGAACTCAAACCGAGCTTTCGTCGTCTTGGTTTTTCTGTGGCTCCTGGAACGAATTTGATTTGGAGAAAAACTCTCCAGGAACAGTCTGGCGGCGTTTCCTCAAGCCTAAGCTAAAGCCCCTGGTGTGACGAACCACATAGGATACCACGAAATTCTGTGTGCTGATTTGACGGAAGCCGGAAAAATCCAAGTACCATTTCACTGGACCTGATCAAAGCGGGCTGAAAGAAATATTTGATTACTTTCGAGCGGATGAGGGTTGCCCATGCCGCTGCGTGGAGGCAAGGCCTGGCTGGTTGGATCAATAAGAACCTGAAAACCGCGGTCCGGAGAGCGGAATCCTTATAGCTGCCCTCTATGCGATACTTCGCGCTTCCTGACTAATGCGGCTTATCGGGACTTCTTTTCGGCCTCTTCGATGTTGATGGCCGGCAGCTTCGCCTGGCGCAGAAGCGCGTTTAAATGCGGCAAATCTTTCGTCTGGATCTCGTTCCAGGCACCGAGGGTCGATTGCATCACCTGCAGCCGTTGCTGAAATGCCTTAAGCGCATCAGGCGTGGGAGCTGCGTCGGCGCTTTCCACCACATATTCAAGCTGGCCAAAAGCTCCAGCCAGGTAACGAAGGCTCGTCAGGTCTTTTGAGGGTCCAAACTCGCCGGAATAATCAGGGGAAGATGGTGAAGCAGGCCCGACCACCGGGGCCAGCTTACGACTGACGGCGTTGATTTGCTGGCTGAGTTCTTTGTTGCCTGCGGTCTTCGGCTGGAGCGATTGCAGTTGCTCTTGGACCCTTTCAGCTTCAGCCAGAGTTTTGGAGACCTTATCCCGCGCTGTGATGACCTTTTTGTCCACCTGGAATTGCTCTTCCAGAGCGGCTTGAGTAACTCTGACGCGCGGGTCCATCTTGACGGTCAAGCGTTGCGTGTAGGTTTTACCGTTGACGATAAGCTTAACCTTGTACTGGCCGGGCACGGCCCACATGCCGGACTTTGCCCATGTGTCAAAACCGAATGGCGCGGCGGGCGATGGATAGAGCAGGTCCCAGACAAAGCGGTGCATCCCTGGATCTGGTGAAGGCGGGTGCTTCTGGCGCACCCACGAGGCCGCAATGCGCATTTCGGCGGGTTCCTCTTTCGGGGGCTTTTCGGCGCTTGAATAACGGCTCACCAGGTCGCCATTGCTGTCGAAAATTTCAAGGATGACCGGCCCGGCCGGTCTGGACTTCAGAAAGTAATCGATGATGGCTCCGTTGGGCGGATTCTGGCCGGCAGGCTCCTCGTGCGGGAGCGGGGTTCCTTCGTCCGTTGATCCAAATCGCGAGCGGTATGCTGTTGCCGGCCGGAAGAGCCACGCTTCGGACTGAGCCACTTCGGAATCCAGTTGGCGCAACGGCGTCACATCGTCCAGTATCCAGATTGAGCGACCGTGGGTGCCGGCAATCAGATCATTGCCATGGACGATCAAATCGCGTACCGAAGCGACTGGCAGGTTCTGTTGCAGAGGCTGCCAGTGATCTCCGTCATCGAATGAGACATAGACACCGGTTTCAGTGCCGGCGTAAAGCAATCCTCTGCGTATGGGATCTTCCCTTACCACGCGCACGAAGCTGCCGTCAGGAATGCCGCGGCTGATTTCCTGCCAGGTTTTGCCACCGTCATGAGTCCGGTAAATGTAAGGCCGGAAATCGTCGAGGCGGTGCCGATCCACGGCGGCATAGGCCGTATTGGCATCGAAGTGCGAAGCCTCAATCATGCTGATCTTGCTCCACGGCGTGAGAGCGGGCGGCGTAACGTTTTGCCAGGTCTTGCCGCCGTCGCGCGTAAGCTGGATGAGCCCGTCATCCGTCCCGATCCAGACCTCGCCCTTGTTGATGGACGAAGGAGCAATGGTGTAGATCACCCCGCGACGACCGTCGCCCGCGTAATCGGCTGCCGTAACCGGATCTAGGTTCGGAGGAACGCCCGGATCCTTCCGGGTCAAGTCGGGGCTCACGATCTGCCACGTCTGGCCCCCGTCGCTCGTTTCAAAAAGCTTCTGTGTGCCGAAATAGAGCACATGTGGATTACTCGGCGAAAAGACCAGCGGTAACGTCCATGTCGAACGATAAACACCGGGATGGGCAAGCGTGGGAGTGACATCCTGGTTCTCATGCGTGACCAGATTGTACTTCGTCACTCCGGTGTCGAACGAGCCGCCGAAAAGAACGTCGCGGTTGAGCGGATCTGGCGCAATGTATTCACTTTCGCCGCCGACGTCGATCGGGTGCCAGGAAAACATGTTGATCCCGCGATACGGGCTGCGGCTAAGGATGGCGAGGGAACCGGAGTCCTGTTGCGAGCCGTAGATCCAATAAAAGAATCGGTTGTCGGTAACAATATGATAGAGCTGCGCGGTCGGCTGATTGTACCAAGACGACCATGTTCGGCCGTCGTCCACGCTGATGACCACGCCCTGGTCGCTGGCCGTAATCATCCGGTGCGGGTCTTCCGGATCAATCCACAGGCTGTGATAGTCGTCGCCGCCGGGCGACCCTTTGAGCACGGTAAAACTCTTGCCGCCATCACGCGAGCGGTAAAGGGCTGTATTGGCGACGTACACGGTGTTCTCGTGCTTGGGGTCCACAGTCACCCCGCCGAAATACCATCCGCGGCCCCAGATGCGGCGCTCGCCATTAATCAGTTTCCACGTCTGGCCTGCGTCATCGGAACGATAAAGGCCGCCTTTCTTCGCATCGACGATCAGATAGATCCGGCGAGGATTGCTCGGGGCAACGGCGATCCCGATCCGGCCTAAGCCTTGTGAAGGCAGACCGTGGCCTCCGAGGTGTTTCCAGGTGTTACCTCCATCCGTCGACTCGTAAAGGCCGCTGCCAGGCCCGGTGGAAGGCGGATAAACATTCCAGGGTGGGCGGCGAGTCTGCCACAGGGCTGCATAGATGATCTGCGAATTCTGAGGATCAAAGGCAAGGTCGATGGCGCCTGTGTTGACGTTCTTGTACAGCACCTTCTTCCAGGTTTTGCCGCCATCGGTGGAACGGAAAACACCGCGCTCGGTGTTGGGACCGTACGCGTGGCCGAGTGCCGCGACAAAAACAATATTCGGATTGTGCGGATCGACCAGAACGCGACCGATCTGCTGCGTGTCATCGAGGCCAATATGTTGCCAGATGCGTCCTGCATCCATTGATTTGTACATCCCGTTGCCGTACGAGATGTCGGAGCGCATGTCCGCCTCGCCCGAACCGGCATAAATAATGTTCGGATCGGAAGGCGCAACGGCCATGGCGCCAATCGAGGCAATGGGTTCGTGGTCAAAGATCGGAGTCCACACAAGGCCTGCATTCTCGGTCTTCCACACGCCGCCATCGACGCCCCCAAAATAGAAAACATTGGGCTCGCCGGGAACGCCGCATGCCGTCAGCGCCCTCCCGCCTCGGAAGGGGCCGATCAACCGCCAGCGCATCCCTGAATAGAATTGCGGCCCGTATTGCTGGGCTAGCGTAGTTTTGGGCGAAAACGAGGCCAAGACAAAAAGAATTGCAAGAAGAATCGAGCTTCTCGAACACAAACGTCGGGCCAGTGCCACCGTCGGACATCTCCTCTCCCGGAAATGTGGGTCAGACATGAAACTCCTAGTATATGCCCTCCGGACGGAAACTCGTGACCGGTGTTGCTCACATTGCCGGGAGGCCCCGGAGAGGCATATCCTTTGCGGTGACCCGCTTCACGTCTAAATACAGCATCCTGCGGCACTTCGACGATATTGGTCCGGGGCGCTACCAGACTTCTTGAAGACTTTCGCTGCTCGGGCTAGACTGGTCTTGAGAGTGATTCAACTCGACTAATTGAGAGGCCGAAGGATTCGCTCATCTGAGGAGCCACAGAGAGCACAGAATCCGCGCCCGGGGTGATCGAGATCTGTCCGCGAAATGTGTTTGCGGGCGGAAGGGTCCCATGCTATGAGGTTGGAAATACGAATTAATCCGTATTAAAGTGAATACAAAGCGGCAATATGTCAGCTAAAATCACTCAGGGTAAGGTGGCCGGCTACCTGTTTGCACTGCTGGGAATCACGGTGGTAACAGTTGTCTCTCTGCTGCTTCCCTGGCGTCTGAATGATACCACCGTGGCACTGGCGATGCTTCTGACGGTGCTTTTTATCGCCACGTTTTGGGGAAGTATGCCGGCGCTGGTTGCTTCGGTATTTGGCGTGCTCTCTCTCAATTACTTCTTCTTGATGCCCGCGGGCGAGTTCACCATTGAAGATGCTGAAACTTTCATTGACCTTGCTGCCTTTCTGGTAACCGCGGTGACGGTTGGGCAGCTTTCAGCGCGGGCCAAACGGCGTGCAGTCGAAGCTGAAGCCGGAAGAAGGGAAGCGAGGCGTGCGAACGCCTACAACCGGAGCCTGCTTGAGGCTGCTATCGATCCGCTTGTGGCCATTGGCAAAGACGGAAAGATCACTGATGTGAACGGTGCGACGGAAGGGGTGACCGGGCGTTCTCGATCGGAACTCATCGGCACGGATTTTTCCGACTATTTTACTGACCCTGCAAAGGCCCAGGCAGGATATCAGCAGGTCTTCCGGGAAGGAATCGTGCGCAACTACGCGCTGGAGATTCGCCACACTGACGGACATGAGACTCCGGTCCTTTATAACGCTTCCGTCTACCGTGACGAGACCGGCGAGGTTGCCGGTCTGTTCGCAGCGGCTCGCGACATCACGGAAAGAAAGAAGGCTGAGGCCGCCTTGCGCGAGAGCGAGACCAACCTGAGGAAGGCGCAGGCGATCGCACACGTCGGAAGCTGGCATTTGGATATTGCCACCAAACGTCTGACCTGGTCCGATGAAGTCTTTCGTATATTTGGATTGCGAAAAGGTCAGACGATGACCTATGAGGACTTCATTGGCAAAGTTCACCCTGAGGACAGGGAAGCTGTTGAAGGAGACTGGGCCGACGCTCTCCAAGGTGCTCCTTACGATGTTGAGCACCGGATTCTTGTTGGGGAGCGGGTAAAGTGGGTTCGGGAAAGGGCCAACGTCGAGTTTGACAAGGATCACAAGGCGGTTCGGGGAATCGGAACAGTTCAGGATGTTACCGAGCGCAGGCTGGCGGAAGACAGCCTGAAGAAATCGGCAAGCGAGATCCACGACCTTTATAACAATGCTCCGTGTGGATACCACTCCGTTGATCAGGATGGCACCTTTGTCAGGATCAACGACACGGAGCTTTCATGGTTGGGCTATACGCGCGCAGAGGTTGTGGGCCGCAAGAAATTTTCTGATTTCCTGATGCCGGAGAGTCTGAAAGCGTTCGAGGAAAGCTTCGCGATGTTCAAAACGGGAGGAGCGATTCAGGACCTCGAGTTTGACATGGTCCGGAAAGACGGCACTGTTTTGCCTGTGCTCCTCAGCGCTACGACCGTACGTGATAGCGGCGGAAACTACGTGATGAGCCGATCCACTGTGTACGATATTACGGCGCGAAAGCGAGCGGAAAACGAGGTCCGGCTCCTGGCTCGCCTTCAGACGGTTGTGGCAGGGTTGGGAGAATATGCGTTGGGGGGAGCTGCACTGGGCGATGTTTTTGACGAAACGGTGGCACAGGTTGCATGGGCTCTTGGTATTGAATATTGCAAAATCCTGGAATTGCTGCCGGGTCGCGAAGGATGTCTGTTGAGATCCGGCATCGGTTGGAAGCCAGGGTACGTCGGGAAAGCGATCGTCAGCATTGGCGAGGAATCACAGGCTGGTTACACGCTGCTTTCCGGCGAACCTGTGGTGGTCGAGGATTTTGGAACCGAGAAGCGTTTTAGTGGACCGGGCCTGCTTCGGGAGCACGGCGTCGTCAGCGGTATGAGCGTGGCTATCCCTATGAAGGAGGGGCCGTACGGTGTCCTCGGAGCTCATACGCGTACCCGCCGGACATTCACCAGGGACGAGGTCAACTTTCTGCAAGCGGTCTCCAATGTTCTCGGATCGGCCATCGAGCGTCACCGGGCTGAGGCGCAGTTGTTGCAAATTAACCGGGCAAACCGGGCCCTCAGCCGGTGCAATGAGGCGATGATTCGAGCTACGGAGGAGTCGACCTTCCTTCAGCAAATCTGCAATCTCATCGTTGAAGAAGCAGGGTACCGGCTCTGCTGGGTGGGCCACGCCGAAAATGACGAAGCCAAGTCCGTTCGGCCGTTGGCGCAGGCAGGTTTCGAAGAAGGTTATTTGGACACCGTGAATATTACCTGGGCGGACACCGAGCGAGGCCGGGGGCCGGCAGGCACAAGCATCCGCACGCGTCAGATGGTGCACATAAGGGATATTGAGAGGGATTCCCGGATGGCTCCCTGGCGCGAAGAAGCACTGAAACGTGGCTATCGTTCAATCCTCTCGGTTCCACTTCTGGTTGACTCGGATGTTTTCGGAGTTCTCATTATCTATGCTGCAGAGCCGGATGCATTCAGTTCTGAGGAAGTTGACCTCCTGACCGAACTTGCCGACGATCTTGCATTTGGAATCATGACTCTGCGAACAAGAGCTGAGCGTGCAAAGGCTGAGGAGGGAATTCGCAGACTCAACGCCGAGCTGGAGCACCGTGTCATTGAGCGAACCACTGAACTTGAGACTGCGAACATGGTCAAGGACGAACTCCTTGTGCGGGAGCAGGCGGTAACGGCGGAACTTGAACGGGCCCGCGAGCGCGAGGCCGAGGTCGGCTTCAAAATCCAGAAGACCCTCTTGCTTGACCAGCCGCCGATGGATGTTCCCGGACTTCAAGTCGCTGCGCTCACGATTCCGTCGCAGCGGATCGACGGTGATTTTTACATCTTTTTCAAGCACCGGAATCAATGTCTGGATGTGATTGTAGGCGATGTCATGGGCAAGGGAGTTCCCGCGGCACTGGTGGGTGCGGCCACCAAGAGCTACTTCCTGAAAGCTCTGAGCCATTTGATGGCCTTTTCCCAGGACGGCAGCATTCCTGAGCCCAAGGAAATCGTCATGCTGTCTCATGCGGAAGTGGTCCGCCAACTGATCGCCCTGGAAAGCTTTGTAACGCTGAGTTATGCGCGATTGGATGTGAACAGGCGCCGCCTTGACTATGTCGATTGTGGACACACCGGGATTGTTCAAGTCCATGGCAAATCGGGCGTATGCGAGTTGTTGCACGGGGAGAATCTGCCTTTGGGAGTTCGAGAAGATGAGATTTACGATCAGATCTCCGTACCCTTTGAGCCGGGCGACCTTTTCTTCTTCTATTCGGACGGGATCACCGAGGCGCGCAACCCGGCAGGAGAACTGTTTGGCGCCGACCGTCTCGCAGAGCACATTAAAGCGAACAGCTTGCTTGCGCCCGCCTCATTCGTAGAAGCCATTCGCAATGCTGTCTTCTCATTTTCGGAGACTGACCGTCTGGGTGACGACCTTACCAGCGTTGCTGTGAGGGTGGAAAGCCAGGAGGCTCCGCTTGCAAGGGCGGAAATTGAGATTCACAGTGATCTCAAACAGCTTTGCAGCGTGCGAGAGTTTGTAAGCTCCTTTTGTCGCGGTCTTCCGGGTCCGCCGCTCAGTCAGGAAACCATCTGCTCACTCGAGCTGGCTGTTAACGAGGCCGCGTCGAACATCATGAAACACGCATACCATGGCCGCACAGACCGGTGGATTCACCTTGAAGGCGAGGCGTTTCCCAGCCGTGTCTTGATCCGCCTGTATCATCTCGGCGAACCCTTTGACCCTTCAGGACTGCCTCCGCCGGTGCTTGACGGTTCGCAGGAATCCGGATTCGGTGCATACATCATATCCAAAAGTACCAATGACGTGAGATACTATCGCGATGAACGCGGGATGAACTGTATTACTCTGGTGAAAGCTCGAGATCTCATTGCACGAAAGGAAACACAACCCGATGGAAGTAGCTGTCAACCAGATCGGTGAAGTAGGCGTAGCGGAAGTGCCAGTGGATGAACTGGACGCCAGCAATGCTCCGGAATTCAAACGCGACATCACACCTGTTGTCCAGGCCAATACAAAGCTCGTGCTGGACATGAGCCGGCTGCGCTTTGTGGATAGTTCCGGATTAGGTGCCATTCTTTCCTGCCTTCGACAATTGAGCGCCAAAGGCGGGGACATGAAGCTCTGCTGCATGTCAAACCAGGTCCGGGCGGCTTTCGAACTTGTCCGCATGCACCGGATCTTTGATATCTATCCCACAAGAGAGGATGCCATCCGCGCCTTTGAGTCCTAGCGGCGTGCCGAAAAGGCGGGTTTTGTGGTGAATTTTACCCTTGTTCGCGGTATTCGCTTTACGATGTTTCCACGCGTTTCGAGCAACGCTCTCAGGGGGGCAGGTAATCTTACAATCTCTTCCATTCATGTCTGCCGCCTGCAGAGGAGTGGCCACGGGCTTCCGCTCACGGTAAGGTAGGGGCATGGAAAGCAACCGATTTCTTCACGATTTTGAGAAGCATCCTGAAACGGATTCAGTTCCTGCCATTGAGAAGTCCATCCGGCGCCATGTGAGGTACTCGCTGGCGAAGACCTGGCGCGACCTTTCTGCAAGTGATCTGCTTACTGCAGTAGCGCTCTCTGTTCGTGACCGGCTGGTGGAACGGATGCTGGAAACGGAAGAGAGATACCGCCAGGAGGACCCCAAGCGCCTCAGTTATATCTCCATTGAATTCCTGATCGGCCAGTCCCTGACAAATAATTTGCGCAACCTCTGCGTTTGCGAGTTGTATCAGGAGGCGATTAGTAATCTCGGCGCCAGCCTGGAAGATCTGGAGCAAAGTGAAGGAGACGCCGCGCTGGGCAACGGCGGTCTGGGCCGGCTGGCAGCCTGTTTTCTGGATTCCCTTGCCACACTGGGAATGCCCGCTTGCGGTTACGGCATCAATTACGAGTACGGCCTCTTCAAGCAGGAGATCGATAACGGCTACCAGCGGGAGAAGCCTGAAAACTGGCTCGGGCAGAGCAGCCCCTGGGAAATCGGCCGGCCCGATGAAGCCTGTCTGGTTCCCCTCTATGGCCACATCGAAGACGCCCTCGATCGCGAAGGCGAATACAATCCCATGTGGATGGGATGGAAAGTCCTGATCGGCGTTCCTCATGACATGCTCGTCTCGGGATACGGTGGGCAGACGGTCAATGTCCTGCGCCTCTATTCCGCCCGCTCAAGCCGGGACTTTGACATGCGGATATTCAATGACGGTGATTATTTCAAGGCCGTCGAGCAAAAGATCTCCTCGGAAACAATCTCCAAGGTGCTTTATCCTTCTGACGCGGTAATCGCCGGCAGGGAATTGCGGCTTGTGCAGGAATATTTCCTGGTCGCCTGCGCCATCCGCGACACCGTCCGGAGGTTCGAGCAAAGCCACGACGATTTCCACGAGTTTCCGGCAAAGGTTGCTATTCAGTTGAACGATACGCACCCCGCGCTGGCGGTTGTGGAACTGATGCGGATTCTGGTGGATGAGAAGGCCCTCGAATGGCGGGAAGCCTGGGACATCACGCATGCCACTCTCGGCTTCACGAATCACACACTGGTGCCGGAGGCGCTCGAGAAATGGCCCGTATGGTTGCTTCAGCATGTGATTCCGCGCCACCTGCAAATCATTTATGAGATCAATCGCCGTTTCCTCGAACATGTGGCGGTGGTCTATCCAGAGGACCCCGGGCGGCTCCAGCGCATGTCGCTGATTGAGGAGTCCAAACCCCAGAAGGTGAACATGACCCATCTGGCGATAGTCGGCTGCCACTCCATCAACGGAGTCTCGGCCATTCACACGGGACTGATCAAGTCTTCGCTGGCGCCGGATTTCTACCAGCTCTGGCCGGAAAAATTCAATAACAAAACTAACGGAATTACGCCGCGCCGGTGGCTGCTGAAAGCCAACCCCGAACTTTCGAGCCTGGTCACATCCGCGATCGGCGCCGGGTGGATTACCAATCTTCCTCAGCTTCGAGGGCTGGAGGATCGCGTCACCGATGCAGCTTTTCGAGCCGGATTCCGAAAGGTCAAGGCGTCCAACAAGGAGAAGCTGGCGCAAATTATTAATGACACCGTGCGCGTGAAAGTGGACCCGGGCTCTTTGTTTGATGTGCAGGTCAAGCGCATTCACGCTTACAAGCGGCAGTTGCTCAGCGTGATGCACATCATTGACGAGTATCTCTCGCTGATCGAAGACGGCCGCCAGCCGGTGGTGCCCAGAACGTACATCTTCGCCGGCAAGGCCGCGCCCGGTTACTGGAAAGCCAAGCAGATCATTAAACTCATCCACAACGTGGGGCGGGTGATCAACAATGACTCGCACGCCGGCCAGTGGATGAAGGTGGTTTTCCTGCCCGACTATCGCGTCTCGCTGGCGGAAAAGATCTTTCCCGCCGTCGACCTCGGCGAGCAGATTTCGACCGCGGGCATGGAAGCATCGGGAACCAGCAACATGAAGATGGCGCTGAACGGAGCGGTCACGATCGGCACGCTTGACGGCGCGAACATCGAGATTCGTGAGGAAGTGGGCGACGACAATATTTTCATCTTCGGCCATCAGGCGGCGGAGTTGCAGGCGATGCGCGCACGCCATGCCTACCGACCGCGGGAACATTATAACCGCGACCCGTGCATCAAGCGCGTTGCCGATTCCTTTCGTTCCGGCAGGTTTTGCCCTCAGGAACCCGGCCTCTTCAACTGGAT
>JAKASH010000034.1 GCA_021828225.1 Acidobacteriota bacterium
CAGATTTTCAACTGAATACTCCCAAGCGAGTTCCCTTTCGATCCTGTCCCTTCCAATTTCTCCCATCCTTTTTCTCTCCTCAGGTCGTTCAAGCAACCAGAGGATCTTGTGGGCGAAATCAGCCACTGGATTGGTTTTATCAGCGTAAAGAGATGATGCCTGGGCGCTAAATCTCCCCTCTTTGGATTCGAACTGAACAATGGGTTTAGCAAGGGCCATATATTCCATGATCTTAATCATCGTTGAAATGTCGTTTATCTCGCATGGTCTGTCGGGGTTAACGCATATATCTGCAGTCGAGAGAACCTCCAACAATTCCCGGCCATAAAGTATTCCAGTGAAATTGACCATGTCCTCAAGACCTCTGTCCCGGACCAACTTGCGAAGGTTTTCTAATTCGGGCCCTCCGCCAACGCACACAAAACGGATGTCCTGCCTACCCAAGCTCTTGATATGTTGAGCGATGTCCACGAGGATATCCAAACCGTCTTGAAAGCCCATGTACCCCACGTAACCAATCAGGTATCGCTTACCTCCTTTGAGGGCCGGATTCGGCGGAACAGGTTTGAAAGTCTCTAGATTAGGTCCATTCCGAACAATGAATACCTCGTCCCGGGTCTTGCCTCCTCTATTTATTGCAATGTCCCTATAACTCCCGTTTGTGACCATTACGATATCGCTAAAACGAAAAGTCAACTTTTCAAGCAAAAGCAGAAGTTTATAAAGAAATGCCTTCTTTCCGAACTTGGAAATGCATAGCTCAGGGTTCGCATCGTGATGGTCGAAAATGTACTTAACACCCAGAAGCTTAAATGGCAAGGCAATTAGGAAAATAGTATCGGGAGGGTTACAGCCCTGGATTACATCAAACCCTTGCCGCAAATAGATCCAAGTGGCATATAAGAACTCCCAAAATAAAGCGCAGCCATACTCTAATAGATATGCGGCAGTTGTCCGCCCCTCCTTCGGCATGGGATGCCTGTAAATATGGATCCCCTCGATAACCTCGCATCGCTTGCTGTTCGCACCCCGCGGACACACCACGGTCACTTCGTATCCACCCTTTACAAGCGAGAGGGCTTCATTAAAGACACGTGGGTCGGGCGGGACCGATTGGTTTTCCACGACAATAAGAACTTTCCGTTTCATGGCAGTCCTGTTAACCTTGTCAACCCTTTGGAACAATCATTAAGGTAGGGATTGTCGGAACTATCTTGTACGCGGAAGTTCAGGACCGGATGGATAATGCCGTCTTCAACGGCGACCTTACCAGCAGATACCATCGTATTTGCCATTGCTGCTTCCATGGCTTGAGATGCGGACAAAATCGACGATGCATTGGCCATCACGGAGGCGTTTTGGCACAGTTGCAAATTCGGGGTCCTTGTTGCCAATCACAATGGTCTCTGCATGTTTTAAGACTGAATCGATATCGTCAACCATCAGCTTTGAGATGTGGGGAATGCGACCCACAATGAAATCTCGATTGGCGCCCACCAATTTTGCTACCTGAACACTCTTATCGTAGATTTGCAAATCGTATCCCTTGCCAAGGAGACGCTCAATAATCTCGATCATAGGGCTCTCGCGAAGATCATCCGTTCCTGCCTTGAAACTAAATCCGAGAATCCCAATGCGCGTATGCCCCCATCGCGTAATAAGCTGCGAGCCTCTCGTGACCTGCAGTTCATTGCTCCGCATGATTGAGTTCAAGATAGGCAACTCCAAATCGTTTGATTTGGCAACGTAATTCAATGCTCTCAGATCCTTAGGCAAGCAAGACCCTCCAAAGGCAAAACCGGGCATGAGGTAGGCAGGAGAAATATTGAGTTTCTTGTCCAGACAGAAAATCTCCATTGCCTTGTGTGCGTCCACTGACAGGGACTTGCAGAGGTTTCCGATCTCATTTGCGTAGGCGATCTTTAGCGTGTGCCAGCTGTTATCGATGTACTTGACCATCTCGGCAGTTTCTAAATCGGTTCTGATCAGGGGAGCATCGAGTTTTGCGTAAAGCGCAGCTATTGCGTCGCCGCTAGCCCTATCCATTTCACCAATGATTGTCTTGGCAGGGAATTTGAAGTCCGCCACGGCCGAACCTTCACGAAGAAACTCAGGATTATTGCATATGCCAAACCCAATGCCAGCCGACTTTCCGGAGTTTTCCTCCAGTAATGGGATGATGACGCGGCGCATAGTTCCAGGCAGGATCGTACTTCGAATTACAACTGTATGACGCTCGGCCTTTGAACCCAGCGCACGACCGATCTCCTCGCAAACGCGACGAATATAACCCAAGTCAGAGTTCCCATTGAGCTGGCTCGGCGTACCCACGCAAACAAGCGTCAAATCCGTGTCTTGGATGGCCTGGACTGCGTCTTGAGTAGCACGGAGTCGACCAGACCTCACGGTGTCGGCAATGATTTCCCCGATATCGGTTTCAATAATAGGAGACCGGCCCGCATTTATTCCTTCAACTTTTGTCTGCTCGCGATCTACACCTATAACTTCGTGCCCCTCATGCGCTAAACACCCCGCAGTGACCGCACCAACGTACCCTAGTCCCAGGATGCTTATTTTCAAAATGTCTCCTTTCGCTGAGCGAAAACTATTGCCTTCCGACAGTTTCGTGAAGCGTCCTGACCGCGATAGAGTCCCGCGGCACAATGCGACAATGTGCTAACTCACCCCTTGATTGCAACCCGGGGACTGGTCAGGTTCCAGGTCTGGAATTGGTTCTTCTCGTCGGCATATAGCACCCACAGGACGGTTCCAGCGTAAGCCCACGATACGGGTGAGGTTCTACGTAAAGAGAAGAGTGCAGATAACTTCGAACCCCAGGTGCGGGCACGCTTCAAGCCGCCTGGCCTCTATGCTGATTCCCCATGCTGGCCTTCTTCGCTCGCGTCACCACCGACTCAAGGACTTTGTCGGCGACGTATTGCTGCTGCTCGAGGGTCAATTGCGGAAACATCGGTAAAGACAACGCTTCGCTTGCGACTCGCTCGGAAACGAATAAGTCGATTTCCCCATACCAAGCCGCTGATACGCGTTCTGCATGTGCAGGTGAATAGGATAGTGAATTTGGCAACCATAGGAGCGCAGACACGAACCAAGCTCAACGCTGAGATCTGGATAGCATTTCAAAGCCAGCAGTGTCTCTGCCTTAACTGCACCTTCTGTTTTTCCGAAACAATGCGTGGGACTATTCTTAAGCGGCTGCGCGTCTTTCGCTCTTGAGCACTTCGACAGTTGATTGTTGCAAGCCTTTGGCTACAATGTACTGTTGATCCGCAGTAAGTCCCGGAAACATGGGCAGCGAAAGGATCTCTGTGGCAACCTTTTCCGTAATGGGGAAATCTCCGGCCACATAGCCCAAACGGGTGTATGCCTTCTGAAGGTGCAGGGGGATCGGATAGTGGATGCCAGTGCCAATGCCATCCTGTGAAAGCTGTTTGATTATTTCGTCTCGATAGGGCACACGAACAACGAACAAGTGGTAAATTGCCTTTGACCATTCCGGCTCATACGGCAGGATGATTGAATTGCCGGCCGCTCCGAAGAGATCACGGTATCGGTTAGCAGCCTGACGCCGCTTTTCATTCCGCTCGGGAAGGTGCCTGAGCTTGACGCGCAGGATTCCGGCCTGGATTGCATCCAGCCGGCCGTTATAGCCTTCCATCTCGTGGTAATACTTTTTCGGCTGGCCGTGGTCGCGGAGCATACGAACCTTTTGGGCCAATTCAGGATCGTTTGTAGTAACTGCGCCACCTTCCCCGCACGCTCCCAGGTTCTTGCCGGGGTAAAAGCTGAAACCCGCGGCCTTGCCCATCGATCCGGCCTTTCTCCACTGGTTCTCTTTCTTTGAGAAATACTCAGCCCCGTGCGCCTGGCAGGCATCTTCAATCACCATGAGGTTATAACGCTCCGCCAACACCAGAATGGGATCCATGTCCGCGGTCTGCCCGTAAAGGTGAACGGGGACAACGGCTTTCACAATTTTTCCTGTCTCCTTGTCTACGAGTGCGCCATTACCGCCATCAGGAATGCACCTGTTCTCGAGGTAGTCCGCCAGCTTCTCAACATCCATGTTGTAGGTTTTCTCATCGATGTCAACGAACCGGGGCAGGGCACCTGCTTGCGAGATAGCTTCCGCTGTAGCGATGAAAGTGTTCGGGACCGTAACCACTGCATCGCCAGCACCGACTCCCGCAGCGATCATGGCAAACCTCAGGGCGTCTGTGCCGCTGCTTACTCCCACACAATGTTTGACGTCGCAAAACTGAGCGAATTCGCTTTCGAATTGTTCGACTTCGGGCCCACCAACAAATCCAGAGGTCTTCAATGCCCGCCTGAAAACCGCCACGAGTTCTTCTTCCAGTTCTGCATGCAAGCCAGTCAAGTCAAGAAACGGAACCTTATAGGCAGCGCTCATTATTTCCTCCCATCGCAATCGTTCTCAAAAACCGTGCGGGATTGCCCACTACAATGGCATTAGCCGCAACATCCTTAGTCACGACGGCCCCGGCGCCAATGATGGCGTTCTCCCCGATCGTCACGTTAGAAAGGATAGTTGAACCTGAGCCAATCGATGCCCCGCGCTGAATCAGCGTTCGCTCCACCTTCCAGTCTTTCTCTGTTTGCAGCGTTCCGTCCGTATTTGCGGCGCGCGGGTACGTGTCGTTAATAAATGTCACTCCATGCCCGATAAAGACATAATCTTCGATCGTCACCCCTTCGCAAATAAAGGTGTGGCTGGAAATCTTGCAGCGCCTTCCGATCCTGGCATTCTTCTGGACTTCCACAAACGCACCGATCTTTGTCTCGTCGCCAATTTCGCAGCCATAGAGATTGACAAACTTGGACAGTTTCACATCCTTTCCAAGCTTCACATCCGCTGAGATGCATACGAATTCGCTCATAGGTAAACTGCCTTCCCCTTGCCTTTCAAAGAGATCTCGGCGGCCTCGAGCATCTTGACAACTCGCAGCCCAGCTTCGCCGTCATTAAAAGGAGTCTGCCCTTTGGTGATGCAGTCGACAAAGTATGCTAATTCCGTACGAAGTGCCTCACATTGGTCGATCTTGGGCGCCCACATGTCGCCAGACCGGTAGCTCACCAGCAGATCATAAACCCCCTGGCCGGCAGTAACCTGAACGCCCTTGTCGTAGACCTTGATTTTTTCGTCTGCTTCCAAATCATTCCAGACCAGCATTCGCTTCTCTCCGCCGATCAGGGTGGTTCGAACCTTAACCGGAGACAACCAGTTAACATTCACATGGGCAATCGCGTTTCCCGGGAAATAGATTGTGATGAAGGCAATATCCTCAAACCCATTGAGATGCTTCTCGCCAGTGGCAATGAGGGCATCAGGGTGCTTCTGTATCAGGTGGTCCAGAATCGAAAGATCATGTGGAGCAAGGTCCCACACGACGTTCACGTCATGCTGGAATAATCCTAGGTTGATTCTCATCGAGTCGTAATAATAAAGAGTACCCAGGGTTCCCTCATCAATTAGTTGGCGAATCTTTCGGACTGCACCCGTGAAAAGGAAAGTATGGTCGACCATAATCATCCGTTTGTTTTTCTGCGCGAGCTCAATGAGTTGTTCTGCCTCCGCTACGGTACGCGTAAAGGGCTTTTCCACAAAGACGTGCTTCCCTTTCTGAAGGGCTGCCTTCGCCAGTTCAAAATGCGTCCACACCGGGGAGACAACAGCAACCGCCTCGACATCGGGCATAGAGACAAGTTCCAGAGGATCTTCAAGAAACTGAGTACCGTGGTTGAAACTCCTTGCACGCTGCAAAGCTGTCGAGTTCTTGTCGCAAATTGCAACTACTCGTGCGCCATCCAGGGCCTGGAAGTTTCTAACAACGTTCGGACCCCAGTACCCGTAACCAATCACGCCGATTCCAACCATGTTCCACCCCCGCATTGTTAGGCTTGACTCGACAAGAGACAAACTAGAGATTGTTTTTTATCAGTGAAGACGACGGCTTTTTCGCCGGCAGGGAGTTGCATAGGGACAATGTCAAATATCACCGACTCAAATGGGTGATGCGTATTCATTAGGACTGAATGATTCGTCCGCCCCGGACAGGAAGGCAGACCCTCAATAGGCGCCGTCACCGGAGATAATGGCGCGTGGGGTTTCAAATAGAATTTTCAGGTCGAGCCAGATCGACCATGATTTCGCGTACTGCAGGTCAAGACGAACCATGTCATTAAATGTTGTCCGGCTTCGACCCTTCACTTGCCATAAACCTGTTATGCCAGGCTTGACCTCAAGAATCCGCCGTCTGTGCCAAATGTCGTAACTTTCAACTTCATAGGGTATCGGAGGCCTCGGTCCAACTAGGGACATTTCACCCTTCAGAACATTCCAGAGCTGCGGCAATTCGTCTAGGCTGGTCTTCCTCAAGAATCTGCCTATACGCGTGACTCGCGGGTCGTTGGTAATCTTGTAGACAACTGCCGGCTCAAGAGGATTTGCCGTTCCTGCTATAAAGTGGCGCATATATTCCTTGTGTATGTTCAGATCGTTCTCCTGAAACATGGTTCTGAATTTCAGAAAGGCAAACGGGAGGCCATACTGCCCCACTCTGAATTGCCGAAAAAGTACAGGACCTTTCGATGAAATCTTAATCAATAGAGCAATCACCGCCAGCAACGGCAGTAGCAAAACGAGTGCTATCGCACTTCCAACAATGTCAATCGCCCTTTTCAGGGCAAGTGGTGTCTTCTTTCCAAGTTCATTTTCTCTCAAGTCACGATAGAGCATAGACCATCGCTGCCAGTTAGCCGCACTATCCGGTTGCAGGTACATACTTATCGAAATGAGGCCGAGTTCTTCACTCCTGAGATATCTGGAAAGAGCTGAAGTAACTTTCGCGTGGATGACATCGGTGACGGGTACTGGTCCATCCGGCTTTATCTCGACGAAAATGACCCCAAGAATAGCCTCCTGCAGATACCACCCTCGTATATCAGAGTCCCGTGAGGCCGAACATAACGATGCCCAAACGTTGGGTATCAGATTAGTGGCGCGGCCGTTCCCCAGTACCTTTTGGAGATCAAGAAGCACCAACAAGAATGGCTTTCGCGACCTCTCCGCTCTTTTCCGTTCCAGGCAGAGCATTTCCCCAAACTGCGTTTCGTTTGGTATGGCGATGTCATGACCGTTCGAGACTCCGGCCAGCAGCGACGGATGGCCTCCAAAATTCCACTGACCGCGCATTGCACGCAATGGCATTAGCTTCACTGAGTAAGACCTCCCGCCTCAAAAGGGATACTGAACAAGGGAAATGTCATATCTCGGAGTGCCGGACAGGCACGACACAACGGATGCAAACATAAGGGAGGTTAGTGCGTGGTGCTACATAAGACTATTTGGCGACGGCTGAAATCAAGTATAGCTTGCCTCACTTGCCTATAGCTCCGCCCTCTGAACCACACAGCCTGTGTCCTCATAAAACAACCTTCTAATGTCGGCCTAGGTTGAGGACCCGGGCCATTGATCGAGCTCTTGTTACTCGCGACTACAAATTTGCGGACCGGAAAATCTGGCCATTCAATCAACAAAGCCAGGAATCAATACTCTCTGCGACCGTCTGCAGTCTCTTTTCCCTGATATCCGTCAAACTCAGGACCGAGGCTACACTTAAGACTGATCATTACAAGCCGGCGATTCTCTTCTCGTGCGAGCTGTCGCCGGACCCGTCACCGTCATTTGCGTCCCCATAACCGTCAGATTCATATCCGTAGTAGTAGTCGGACGACCGCACATCCATACTGTTCAGGACCACTCCAAAAACGTTGCTCAGTAGTCTCCGCGCCCTGATGACATATTCCCGAGGTGCCATCCCGCTCCGAACCACGAGTATGCTGCCATCGACCAGATCAGCCAGGATGCGGGCATCCACCAGGTTGGGCACCAGCGCAGGAGAGTCAACGATGACGTACTCGTATTCCTTGAGGGCCTGGCCAATAAGAGTCCTCATTCGTGAACACGAAAGCAGGGCCACCGGATTCCCAGGCGATTTGCCTGCAGGCAAGGTATCAAGCCCGGGAGTGAGGCCCGGCAGCACACAAGGAGCCCACTCACTTAGTCCTCCGAGATACCCCGATAAGCCGCGGATATTTCTGAATCCGAGCGCTCGATGAACCGAAGGCCGGCGAAGGTCTGCGTCAATTAACATGACTCGGGTTCCCTGCTGCGCCAGCGCGATTGCCAGATTCACCGAAACCGTGGTTTTCCCTTCACCAGGCTGGGAACTCGTAACGACAATGCTCCTGAGGGACTTCTTTTGTCCTGCCGCTTCCAGCATCACCGAACTTCCCAGCGTCCTGAAGGCCTCAACCAGCGGGGAGTATCCCCCTTGGATCTGTTTGTCGATCCGGTAATAGGGTCGTTCAGCCTTTGTCATCGCCGATGAATCGAACACGTCCGGAAGCAACAGTCCATTGCCATTGTGGCGGTTTTCGTTTGAAGCCAACTCCGGCAGAGACTCCACGGATGGAATCATCGCCAGAGCAGGCACACCCAAAAAGCGATCAACCTCCTCAGCGGTCTTCAAAGTGGTATCAAGATGCTCCAGCAGAAATGCAAGCCCAATCCCGAGGCCCATTCCGGCAATCAAGCCCAATGCCAAATTGAGCAAGATCTTAGGCTTGATGGGGAAGAACCGTGGCACGGCCTTGTCCACCACATTCACGTTGTTCGCCTTAATCTGAGCAATTAGACTCGCCTCTTTGACTTTTTGAAGCAGGCTCTCGTACAACTTGTTATCAGTATCAGCATTTCTCTTCAGTATGTTGTACTGGTTGGACTTCTCCGTAACCATGGTGGCGGAGCTTTTCTGCTCGTCATAGGCGTGAAGGAGCAGCGCTTCACGGCGGACAGCCGCAAGATAATCGTTGGTAATGTTCGCTACGGCACGCGCACGCTCGCGAGCCAGCACCTTCTCCAGGGCCGTCAACTGGCTTTTTACCTGCTGGACTTTGGGATAACTATCAGTGAAGGTGGCTGAGAGCTCTGCATATTTGCGCTTGAGATCTGCAACTTTGACTGTAAGCTCCTGCAGAAGATTATCCTGAAAGACTCCAGGAAGTGACCCGTAGTCACCTTTCTGGACCAGCTTGTAGATCGATTCTTTCTGATACCGGTATGCCTGGGCCTTGGTCAATTCATCCTGGATCTGCAGGAGGCGTTGATCAACGATGTTCTGGGAAGTGCCATTATCAGATTGCAAATAGAGCAACCCGTTCCGGCGTGCATATCCGGTCATCTCCTGTTCCGAACGTTCCAGGTCCCTCCTGGCCTCCTGAACCTGCTGGTCGAGAGCACTCGTAAGCCTTTCAGTCGACTTCTCGTGGAGCTGCAAATAATCGGACACGACCGCGTTCACAACACGGGCAGACAAGCGGGGATCGCTGCTGTCAAAGCTGATGTTAACCAGGCGACTGCTTCCAACACGCGAAACACGCAGCTTGGACTCAAATGCGCCCACCAGCGCTTGGTCAGCCTCTGCTTCTATTTCGTCTTTTTTTTGCGAATCAACATCAGTCCCTGTGAACAATTTGGTGACAGATCTCCATCCCGCCATGAGAACACCTGAAAGCGAGAAACTCGGTTGTTGCTGGCCAGCCAAGTGGAGCTGAGCAATCACCTCCCGTGCCAGAGTATCGCTTCTCAGGATTCCTATCTCGGTCTCAATTTGCGTCGCCACCACCTCGTCGGAAGCCGAGTTCCGGGTTTGCAACTGCTGCAGACTTTCGATTTCCGGCGTCGCCTCATTGATCTCAATAATTGCCTGAGACCGATATACCGGTTTCATGAAGAGCGAGACAACCAAAGCCATAAGCGTGACTATGACCGTTGCCCACACAACGGTGCGATACCGGTCCCGCAATACTCTCAGCACATAACGAAAATCGATTTCACTTTCCGGCTCTTGGGAGCCCGAGCCACCCGCCATTGCGGAAAGCTTCCGGATCTTGGAAAGCACTCCTGTTTTGTATAATTGAATTTTGTTCTCATCTTCCATATCAAAATCTCCGGAATTCTGACGAGCTCCCGTCGGGAGTCAGGGTATAGCTCTCCACACAATCATTTGTTGGAACGTTGTAAAAATAGATCGGCCAACAGACTTTGCTCCGTTCTTAGGGATAAATAAAATGTCCTTGGGCTGGAGCGGAAGATCAGGGGACTTTCCAGACAGAATCTTGCCCAAGTGAACCGGAAATTCAACTTGTTGTCCGTTTTGCGCTATTCGAATGACTTTGGCTTTGCTTTTTGCAGCGTCCGGTCCCATCCCCTGCCCCAGCGCGATTGCCTGCAGCACCGTAATGTGCTCATTGTCTTTTACAGGAAAACCACCAGGCCGATTGACATCTCCCACAACGTAAACGATGCCAGCTGCTTTTACCTTGATGATGTCGCCAGGGTGGATAGGAACGTTGTACTTGGGGTCTCCGGTGTCCAGCAACCGCTTCAGACTTACCTCCACCGTATTTTCATTTTTTGACTTATCAGCGGCCGAGATCCTTTCAAGACCTCCCTCTGGAGCGTTAGCATCCTCAACTTTTTCTGTTTGCATTTGAGAGGCCTTGTTACGCACGAATTCGGCGCTCGCTCCGCGCATTACCAATACCGCGTCTCCCGCATCAGGAGCGAGACCCCCAGCCAATGACAACATCTCCAGCAGAGTCTTAGTCCCGCGAACCTGAAAGACACCAGGCTTTTGGACGGCCCCAAGCACTGAAACATTGTGGCTCTGCATCTCAATGACGGTAACCGATACTTGAGGGTCCTTCATGTAAGTGCGACGCAGCAGTGCTTGCAGCACCAATTCAAGTTCGCGCGATGTCAATCCCTCGGCCCGAATGCTTCCAAGCAACGGAAGCGAAATGCTGCCATCTGCCGCAACACGTACGGCAACGCATAGGTAAGGCGCGTCAAGAACATTGATTGCCAATTCGTCGTTCGGCCCGATGCGATAATCACCTCGGGACGGTGCATTCTGGGCACTCGAAACCGCAGTATTGACCAATTGTTGCAGTCGGCGGTTCCAGTCCTCAGTGGTTCCCATCTTGGTATTGCTGATGCTCACAGGTTGAGATGCCTGTTTCTGTGGAACAGATTGGCCCAGAACCGCTAGTGGCGTTAGCGCCATAAAAAGTCCCAGATAGAAGCATCTTCTGGTCATCATCCAACTCCCTTTACACGCCTGACGGTCTTGCAAGGATCATCAGCATTCTCATGAGCCGCGCCGCTATGTCTGCGACGTTAAGCCCAACCCTTCCGTGGCTGTCCTTCCTGAATCCCAACGCGTGCTGGCTGGCTCAGGGGTTTGAAGTAAGTAAGTCCTGCTGGCCACTGTCGCGTTGACCTCGTGACTCGCTCAACCGTGCTCGCGTCAACCTCCGCAGCCACAGATCTCTCGAGCAACGTGACCGAAATAACCAGCCGTGTCAGCCCCTTCTTTCGCACTAGAAATCCTTCAAGTCCCGAAAGCGCGCCAGACTTCACGCGGACAAGATCACCGCATTTTAAAAACGGATGGGGCTCAACATTGATGCGCTTCTCGATAACACTTCGCACTGCCTGAATTTCCTCTTCGGGAATCTCAGCCAGCTTGCCTGCACTGCTCACCAGTCCATGAACTCCGGGCGTGGTCACGATTGGGAGCCGGCGATTAAGATCGCCGCGCAGGAACACGTAACACGAGAAGAGAGGCAACTCCACCTTCTGGACCCGGTCCCGCCACTGACGGGCTTCCGTATAGAGTGGGAGAAAAATTTCGAACCCTTTGTTGGCCAGGATGCCTGCAACCATTTTCTCGTGCTGGTGACGGGTGTGAGCAGCATACCAGACACTTCCGCCTGGCCTTACCTCACTGTTATAGGGCACAGTATCGACGAGAGACATGTCTTTCCCCTCCGCTCACACCAAGTCGTGATTTGAATTCTGGCCGTGCCCGGCCGAATCTCGCACAGCGGCCTTTGGTTGCTCTGAGACCAAACCGGCCTCCTTAATTTTGTAAAGAAGGGCACGATAGCTGATGTTCAGGGCCCGAGCTGTCCGTCTGCGATTCCACTGAGTCTCCTGCAAAGTCCTGAGAATGATCTTGCGCTCCAGCGCATGGGCAGCCCGGCGGGTCGCCTCTTTTAAAGAAACCGCGTGGTGCGCGGCAGTGTCAGAACTAACAGGCTCTTGTGCCTGGGCGGAGTGTTCCATGGCCATGGCACCTTCGGCGCCCAGAACCACATAGCGCTTCATGACGTTTTCCAGCTCACGGATATTGCCCGGCCAGTCGTGCTCCTGGAGGAAGCCTATAAGTTCCAGACTGGGAGCCTCAGGATGACAACCATATCTCTCGCTGTAAACTTGCCAAAAGTAGTTGGCAAGTTGAGGAATATCCTCTTTACGGTCTCGCAATGGAGA
>JAKASH010000035.1 GCA_021828225.1 Acidobacteriota bacterium
GATATCATCCACCAGGCGCTTAAAGGCTTGTCGCCCGTGCTCGAAAGCTACAACCAGGCGTGGCGCGCGGAACTGGGCGACTACGTTAAGAGGCTGCCCGGAGGCGGCCAGGAAAATCAAACGCGCAGCCGTATCGACATGATTTTCAAGGTGCCGCTGGTTTCGCGGATTGCCGGAAGAGGATTTTTGTACGGGGAGAAGCCTTCGATCGGGACGCTCCTTCGATCACTCTATACAAAGCGTCTTAAATAGCTTCGCATCGGCGCGTCAGAGCACGGCCGCTACGACAAGCTGCGCTTGAACGGCCCCGATGAATCGGGGCCCTGACGCAGCCAGCTCGCCTCGCAACATGCGCAATTACTTATGTCGCAGCGTACAGTTAGCAGCATTTGTAGGTCGATTGGGTTACCGGAATTTCATCTTTCTTCCGATTGATTTCGTTTTCCCTTGCCATTAACATGAATGCAGGTTTTGAAAGTTGCAGGGCGTGCTCCTTGCTCGAGTCGCTCTTTGTGGGGTGATTCTTCCATTGGAAAATTATAACGTCGGGTTCAATGTCTCCCTGGGTATTTGCCACGAGCGATTGCAAAGTGCTCGAATTCTTCTTCAAAACAAGTCCTTTCCGTGTATCGCAGCCTTTGCTACCCAACGGACTTTCTGGGCGCCGCTTCTGACCCTGGCGGTATTGATTGCGTGTCCATATCAGCTGCTGGCCCAGATTGCAGGTACTTATCGAGTGGACACGAAAGAAAGTCACGTTGAAATTCATCTATTCAAGGGTGGATTTCTAAGCTCGTTCGGAGACAATCACTTGATAGCCCTGACTCGATTTTCCGGGATGGCGGACTTGTCCCGGACCGACCCATGGAAGGCCGAATTGTCCGGTTATGCTGCTTCACTGAAGGTGATCGATCCATGGGGAAATCCGTCCGAGCGAAAGGAGGTGCAAGACACCATGCTTGGACCGGACCAGCTTGACGTCAGCCACTTCCCGATGATCGATCTTCGGTCGCTCTCCTTCGATCCTACCGGCCAGGACACAACCTGGCATCTCGTGGCCGATGTCAAGCTTCATGGCGTGACCCGCAAGGAAGAATTTTCTCTTGATTGTCACCAGATTGGGGACAAGCTCCGGATTCGTGGAAAAAAGATGCTCAACTTGACCGATTTCAACATCCAACCCTATAGCAGGGCATTTGGGGCAGTCAAGGTAAGGAATGGGTTTGAGGTCACCTACGATATCGTCCTGGATCGCGTGCACTGAATCGAGAAGTCACCGCGGCGGATCAGACCGCCACTTCAGACGCTTCAACATTCCCGTCAGGCGACGTGCCGCCGGGATCGTTACCGTTCGAGAACCCTTTCGAGAATAAGCCGCCCGTCAAATGAGAAGGTTGAATTGAAGCATCGGGTTGTTGTGACAGGCATCGGGGCGGTGAGTCCCAATGGCGTGGGCCGCGAGACATTCTGGGCGGCTACCTGGCAGGGCAAGAGCGGAATTCGCCGTATCCAGCGCTTTGACCCATCCTTTCTCCCGGTGCACATTGCCGGCGAGATTGTGGGGTTTGAGCCTACCTGCTACATCAGCGAAAAAGACGCAGCCAACGTTAGCCGTGTCGTGCCGCTGGCTATTGCCGCAGCCGACGAAGCGGTCTCCGACGCCGGACTCAATCCCTCGCAGATGACGCTGGAAGAGCTACGCCGGATCGCGGTTCTTCTGGGTTCGGGCGGCGGCGGCCAGGAGTTTGTGGAGCATCAATATGAGCTCTACTATTCCGGGCACGTCAAACAGTGCAGCGTTTACACCATTCCTTCGGCCACCATCGGCACCCTCGCCAGCGAGATCTCAATGCGCTTCGGCTTTCGAGGGTTCAGCCATCTCATTTCGACAGGATGTACCTCGTCCACGGATGCGATTGGCTACGCCGTACAAAGCATCCGATGCGGCATGGCGGAAACGGTGGTTTGCGGGGGCGCCGATGCGCCGCTGGCCCCGCTGATCTTGAAGGGTTTCACCCTGATGCGCATCATGACTTCTTCCTGGAACGACCAGCCGGAACGTGGCTCGCGTCCTTTTTCGGCCGATCGCGACGGCTTTGTGCTGGGCGAGGGCGCGTGGATGTTTGTTCTGGAGTGTTACGAACACGCGCGACAACGAGGCGCGCATGTTTACGGGGAAATTTCAGGTTACGGCTCGACTTGCGAGGCCTTCCATCGGGTGCGCCTGGAAGAGAACGGTGAAGAGCCGGCGCGCGCCATGCGCCTGGCGATGGAGCAGGCAGGCATTGGCTCGGAGCAGGTAGACTACGTGAATCTTCACGGGACTTCGACCGTGCTCAACGACCGCATCGAGACCCGGGCGCTCAAGCTGGCTCTGGGCAAGCGAGCCTATCACGTGCCGGCTTCAGCGCTCAAATCCATGATCGGGCATCCCCAGGGCGCTTCCGGAGCCGCCGGAGTGGCGGCGACGCTACTGGCGATGCGGGACGGGCGTGTTGCTCCCACGCTCAATCTCGACGTGCCGGACCCGGACTGTGATCTCGATTATGTGCCGCACCACTCGCGCCAGGTCGAAATTGAACATGCTATCTGCAACTGCATTGCGTTCGGCTCAAAAAACTCTGCCCTGGTGATTTCGCGAGTCGCCTAAGGGAGTCTGCAACCATGCGCCGCGTCCCTTCACAAGAGTGGCTTGATGATGACCTCGGTACACCGAGGGAGATTCATCAGAGCTTTGACGACTTGTGGCGGATCAACCGCTGGCTGGGCGGAGTTTCGGGCTCGCTTCATCTGCTTGAGCGCTATTTTGATCGTCGAGGCTCCCGCCCCGTCCGCATTCTCGATGTGGGTTCGGGCGATTCACGCATGGCAGCGCATCTGCAGGCAGAACTGGTGCGGCGCAAGCGAAGCGCGGAGTTTGTGGCCCTCGATCGCCGCCTCAGCCATCTCAGGAACGGAAACTACTCCTCGGGAAGTTTATTGCGGATTGTCGCCGATGTCTCGGACCTTCCATTTCCGAAAGAGAGTTTCGATCTGGTGATGTGCAATCTCTTTCTGCACCATTTCTCAGAGGGCGAAGCAGTGGAATTGCTCTGCCGTCTTGCAGAGATTGCGTCGGAGGCGGTGTTAATCAACGATCTCGAGCGGAATCCACTCCCTTACATTTTTATCCAGGTGGCTTGGCCGTTTGCCCGCAGCCACATTACCCGGCATGACGGCGCAGCCAGCGTCCGTCAGGCTTACACAAAGGAGGAGCTTGAAACCCTGGCCGGACGCGCCGGTTTCAGCAGCTTTGAAGTCGAGCGCCTGCCTGTTTTTCGTCTTGGACTCACGTTATGGAAGACTTGAAATCCACGTCTGGCATCCTGGATTTGGCCATCATCGGCGGCGGCCCCGGTGGCACTGCCGCTGCGCTTGAAGCCAGACGTCGCGGCTTGCGAGTGGCCATCTGGGAACGGGACCGCTTCCCGCGCGACAAAGTCTGTGGCGAATTCATTTCTTCCGAGGCTGTTCCTTTGCTGCAGGCTGAAATTCCCGAAGTCGTGGCTCACGGCGCGTCGATTCAGGGAGCGGAATTCGTCTCTGACAACGCTTCCACACAGGCTTTTCGCTTGCCTCGCGCTGCCCTGGGTTTGTCGCGCCATTCACTGGACGCGGCCCTGTGGAAGGCGGTTGAAGCGGCTGGAATCGAGGCGCATGAAGGCGACTGTATCCGAAAGGTGCGGAGATTGGTTCCAGGCCGACAGCAGGAGAGCACCTGGGAAATCGAATCGGCCAACGGGAGCATCCGAAAGGCAAAGCGGCTGATCATTGCCTGTGGACGCTGGTGGACAATCGAGGGATTTCCTTCACCGGCCCGCCCGAATGGGCCTGCAAGGGCAGGAGAATGGGTGGGGGCTAAGGCCCACTTTGTCGGTATTCCACCGCGCGGAAACGTGGAGATGTATTTTTTCCGCGGCGGCTATTGTGGCCTGGCTCCTGTCGAGGACGGCGTCTACAACGTCTGCTGCCTGGTACATTGCGATCGGGTTGGTGAAAATAGTGGTGTGCACGGGCTGAGAGATTTCGCTCCGTGGCTGGCGCAACGGTCTCGCCACCCCGCACTCGAAGCGCGTTTGCGTGGAGCGATGCAGGTATCTTCAGTCGTCGCCACCGCTCCAGTGCACTTGGCACGCGGGCGGCCAGTGCAAGGCAGCGCCTTGATGGTTGGCGATGCTTCCGGCTTCCTCGATCCCTTCACCGGCGAAGGAATCTCCATGGCCTTGCACAGCGGAAGACTGGCGGCCCAGTCGGTTGCGAACTCTTTGTCTGAAGGATTCAGCGATGAGCAGGCGGCTGAAGTTTACCGGGAGAGCCTGACACGAGCAGTGCGTCGAAGCTACAAAGTGGCGGCCGTAGCGCGAGCCTTCATTTACGGCCCTGCCTGGGTGCAGAGTTTGGTTACAGCGCCGCTTCCATTGATTGGAAAACGGTTGGTTCGTGAGACGCGCTGGCGCCGCAGTGGGGAAGTGAGGCTCAATTAGACTGACAGAACAGAGGGAATTGCAAAACGGCGGGTTGCAAAAGCCCCGGGCCAGTTCGAGACTGACCCGGGAATTCGATACTTCGTGAACCTTGCAAAACTGGAGAAGCACAGCCAGAAGGGCTGGCTTCCCACCCTTAGAAGATTTCGAACCGCTCCTGGTGAATCGTAGGGTCGCTCTTAATCACCAGGTCCTTGTGGGTGAGAGCTTCGATCTCCTGGATCAGTGTCCCGTCCTTGGATTTCAGAGCGAGGGCCACCTCGGGATTAACTCGCAGCGTAAGAGTTTTACCCTCGATTTCACTGGCCATCTTCCGTGCTTCAGCCAGGATTTCATAGCAAACCGTGGAAACGGATTTAACCCAGCCCGACCCGTTGCAGTAAGTGCAGGGATCGCAAAGAGTGCGCTCGAGAGATTGCTTGACGCGCTTGCGGGTTACCGCAACCAGGCCGAAGTCATTGAAGGAGAGGACCTTGGTTGGAGCCCTGTCATGGCGCAGAGCTTCCTCCAAGGCCTGAATCACCTTATTACGGTTGCGGCGTTCATCCATGTCGATGAAGTCGACCACAATAATTCCGCCCAGGTCGCGCAACCTGATCTGGCGCACAATTTCATTCACCGCGTCGATGTTGATCTTGACGATGGTATCTTCAAGCCGGTTCGTTTTGCCGACGTACTTCCCGGTGTTGACGTCAATGGCCACCAGCGCCTCAGTCTGGTTGATAACGATATAGCCCCCCGATTTCAACCACACCTTGGGCCGGAGGGCCTTCTCGACCTCTTCCTGGATTCCGTGTTCTTCAAAGAGCGAGGCCTGGCGGGTGTGAAGCTTAACACTTCCCACCAGCGAAGGCTGGAGACGGCTCACAAACTCGACAACCTTTTCGTAGTCGGATTCATTATCCAGCCAGATGGATTTGAAATCGGGAGTCACCAGATCGCGCATCAGGCGTTGAGCCAGATCAAGGTCGCGGTACAGGAGTGCGGGGGCCTTCACCTGTTCGGCGCGGTTGCGAATTTCGTTCCAAAGGGCTGTAAGAAATTTCAGGTCAGCCTTGATTTCTTCCTCCGAACGGCCGTCGCCCGCCGTGCGAACGATAAATCCGCCCGTCAGCGAACCCTTGTTCTCCAGGATGATGTTCCGCAGCCGCAGCCGTTCCTGCTCGGAAGCAATTTTCCGCGACACTCCGATATGGGTAATGGTCGGCATGTAGACAACATAGCGTCCCGGCAAGGCCACGTGGGAGGTAATCCGGGCGCCCTTGGTTCCAAGTGGCTCCTTGGCAATCTGGACAATGATTTCCTGGCCTTCTTTCAGGAGTTCTGAAATCTGCAATCCCTGGTCGTTGCCGACATGCGTCGATTCGCGGCTGACATGCCGTCGCGTATGCCTGCCGGTCCGGCGGCGTCCTCGTCGGCCCTGGCGCGGCGCGAAGTGCGGTCGCGCATGGGGTTCGCGCAAGGTGTAGGATCGCTCGGGTGATCCCTCGGATCCTGCGGAGGTCCCGGCAAGCTGTTCTTCTCCTTCAGGTCCCTTTTCCGATTCACCATGCTCTTCAGAAGCAGACGAAGCCTCCAGTTGGGGTTCGAAGTCCGATTCGTCTGACGCTGGCTCGTCGGCTTGCATCGGTTCCTCTGCTGCACCGGACCCGAAGTCTGGCAGGCTTGTCGAGGCATCCTCGGTTTTCGGCGTCCTGCCTCCTTGAGGCGCTGCTACCTCAGCCGTAGTCGCTTTTCTCGCTTCGACTGCCGAGGAAGGGGAGTTGGGAGCCTCTGAGACGAACTGTGGAGAGTGGGAACGTAATGGCTCATCGTCGCCTTCCTCATAACCTTCGGTCTTTCCTTCAGGTGTGGTTTCTTCAGCCCGCAAATTGTCCGAAGTCTCAACCTGACTTTCAGGCGTCTCTGGCTCTGCCATCTCCGGAACGCTTGTGCGCTCCGAAGTTGAAACCTCGGCAACGGTCCGCGAGACGGCTTCCGTTGAGGGATCTTCTGTGTCTGAATGCCGGTACTTGGCCAGCGACTCACCAGGAAGAATTTCAAAAGTTGAAGAAGAGGCGACGGGCTCAGGTTTCGGAGTAACGGCCTGCGGCTCAGGGCGATCGGGGCGATGGCCATGCCGGCGGTCGCCGGAGCCTCCGCGTCCGTGCCGGTGGCGCCGACGGCCACGGTGTGAGCGGCGATGAAAGCCCGTCTCCTCAGCCGAACTCCCGGCAGCCGGACCCGGCTCGCGCGAACCGAGCGATTCCGAAGCCGGTGTCTCGGTCGCAGTTGGAACAGCGGCAGCCGGCGCCGGCGGTTCACCCGCTTCGGCACCGTGCTGGGTGCTTGCCGGCGCTTGGGCGGGACGTTCAGGCTGGGCCGGACTTGGGCCGCCGCCCGTGGCTATTCCGGTTACTGCGCGAGGGGGTTGAGCCTCAACCGCAATCGTGGCGCCTCGCGTCTGCGATTCCTCTAAGACGCCTTCAAATTCATCCTGATCCTGGAGGGAGAAATCTGAAACGTAGAGGAAGGCATCTCTCTCAAGACCAATGTCCACGAACGCAGACTGCATCCCCGGAAGCACCCGGTTGACACGGCCCTTGTAAATGCCGCCGACTAAACCGACATCGGTGTCGCGTTCAAAATACACTTCAACTAATTGGCCGTCTTCACACACGGCGACCTTCGTCTCGTGTGGAGACGATGAAATAAACATCTCCTTGTTCATGGAAACTCCTTTTTGTGGGACAAACCGTAAGGATCAATCCGCAAAAACGGAGATCAACTTCGGTTGTCCCGGCCTGGCCACGCGCGCTTTCACTTGCAAAGTATACGCCCGATCAACCTCCCAAAGCTTCTTGACGAAGCCTTTGGATATGACCGCGCGCCGTGGGCGTGTGTGCCCAGGCCTTACATCGCAAGAAATACGGCTGCTTTGAGCCGCCAAAATAGTTTCGAGTCGAAAACTCACTGCAAAAGTTGCTGCCACTTCTCGTGCGCATATCTCCGGCTAATTCACGAATCGCTGCAACTTAACGCTCATTACAAGTCCGAGTCCCAGAAAAATAAAGAGCATCGAAGACCCGCCTTCGCTCATGAGCGGTAAAGGGATGCCGGTAATTGGAAACCACCCAATCATCATCCCCACGTTCACAGCAACCTGAAAAAAGAAAACCGAAGCGAATCCGATGAGGAGGAAGCTACCCGCCCGGTCGGCTGCTGCCCGTGCGCCTTCGAGTAAACGCAAGAGCAGAATAACATACAGCAGAAAAACAGCCAGCGTACCAATAAAACCTCGTTCCTCAGCAAACGAGGCAAAGATGGCGTCTGCGTGGGAGACCGGGATAAATCCCAGCTGACTTTGCGTACCCTTACCCAATCCCTGCCCCCACAGGCCACCTGAGCCAATTGCAATCTTCGTCTGGGTCACTTGGTAGCTGGAACCTTGGGTATTCTGCTTGGGATGGACAAAAGCTTCCAGCCGCTCCCGCTGATATGGACGTAACAAAAACCAGCCAAGCGGCAAAGCCAGTAACCCGATCAGGCCCAAAACCACAATCTGTCGACGCCGGATACCTGCCAAGAATGCACCTGCCGCAACAATAGGCAGATAGGTCAGCGCGGTCCCGAGGTCTGGTTCTACTGCTACTAAGATTCCCGGCACAGCCGCCAGGAGCCCCAGCTTTGCCAGTTCTCCCCAAGTGACAGCCTTGTTTCGCCTTTTGGCGAACATAGCCGCCACTGCTAGTATTATAACTAACTTGACAAGCTCTGACACTTGCAAAGTGAATCCACCGACCTGCAGCCACCGGTGGGTGCCGGCCACTCGAGGTCCGGCAACCAGAACGCCAAGCAACACCATGACGCTGAGAAGGTACAGCCAGGGAACGTGCACCAGGATCAGATGATAATCAATCTGGCTCATGATCAACGTCAGAACGCAGCCGATCAGAATCCAGTAGATTTGCTTCCGATACTGACCGGCCAGGGCTGTTTGAGCAGTTGTACTGTAAATCTCCACGGCGCCAATCGCGGCAATCGCGAGAACCAACCCGAACAGTACCCAATCGAAATCGTGAAAATTAAGTGAATTCCGCATTGCTTCAAGCCATTCTTATTGTACTGTGGCCAGAGCATCAAGTTTGGGCTTGCTGCCCTTTTGGCTCACCAACTGGCCTGGTGAGCTGTTCTTGCCCTTCTCCTGATAGTAGGCCTTAATGACGTCCCCTGCGATCGGCGCGGCCACCGACGACTCCTCGCCTCGCATGACCAGAACGGATACCACAATGTCGGGGTCAGGAGAAGGGGAATAGCCCACAAACCAGGCGTTGTCCCGGTATCTTGCCCGGTGCGCAGAGTCTTCGAGTGCTTGATTGACCACCTGGGCGGTACCCGTCTTGCCGGCAATATCCAGACCGGGGCAACGGGCGCCTACCCCTGTACCTCCAGGTTGATTGACAACTCCCCACATTCCGCTTGTCACGGCTTGCACGGTGCTTTGGTGCAATGGAAACCGAATCGTTCTGTGGGAAGGTGGATCGACTCCCAAGGTTTGCAGTTCCTTGCGAAACGCCAGGTGGGGACGAACAAAAAAGCCGCCGGAAGCGATTCCCCCGATGGCGTAAGCAATTTGCAGAGGCGTAACCTGGATAGCGCCCTGCCCGATGGCAACGGAAATCGTCTCCCCCGGATACCATTGTCGATGGAAGACCCGCCTGACCCAGGCAGGAGAAGGAATGAGGCCAGGCTCCTCATCCGGCAGATCGATGCCGGTTCGATGGCCCAGTCCCAGATGGCGGGCGAAGTAGTCGATCTTCTGGATGCCCAGGAGCTTTCCCACGGTGTAGAAGTAATCGTCACAGGAAACGACGATAGCCCGATGAAAATCCACGACCCCATGCCTGCGCCAGTCATGAAAGGTGTGTCCGTAAATGGTCACCTGCCCACGGCAATCAATGGTGAATTTGGGCGTGATGGTGTCAGTCTCAAGGGCTGCCGTGCCGGTGATGATCTTGAACATGGATCCCGGAGCCAGCTGCGCCTGGATCGCTTTGTTCATGAGCGGATGCATGGGGTCGCTGGTGAGCTGTTTCCACGTCTTTAGGCTGACGGGGTGGGTGAAGATATTGGGATCGAACGTGGGATGGCTGACCATGGCAAGGACATCGCCCGTGTGAGGATCGAGCGCCACGACAGCCCCGGGCCTGTCTCCCAGCGCGGCTTCGGCGGCCAGTTGTAAATTCAAATCCAGGGTGAGCCGCAAATCATGGCCCGGCACCGCGTCAATGGTTCCGAGCGTCCCAACCTCCTGCCCCCGGCTGTTGACGATCACCCTTCTCATCCCGTCGCGACCGCGGAGGATGGAGTTGTATTCCTTCTCGATGCCGAATTTTCCGACCAGATCTCCAGGGTGGTAGTGGGAGCCTGATCTGGCAATATCCGCCTGCGACACCTGGCCTACGTACCCCAGCACGGCTGCCGCGACACCGTGCTTCGGGTAGTAGCGCTGCTGGGACTGGATGATATCGAGCTCGGGAAACTCAGACCGGTGCGCGTCAATGAAGGCAACATCCCGCAACGATGCCGACTGTTTGAGTACGACGGGCTGAAACTTTGGAAGCCTGGCTGAACGCTTGACAAGTTTTTCGATGTCGCTGGGGTCCAGGTCCAGCGCTTTGGCAATCTTGTCGAGGTGAACCTTGGTAAGGCGTGAGCCATTATCGCGGTTCAACAGAATCGTGAAAGACGGGAAGTTGTCAACCAGGACTCGCCCGTCCCGGTCAAGAATTCGGCCGCGCGGGGCGATGATGGGGAGGTCCCGAATGCGGTTGTGCTCCGCCTGCTCCAGCAGCTCCTGGTGCTGCCCGATCTGCAGGCGCCAGTAACCGATCAGGAGACCAATGAAGACCGCTGCGACAAGATATTCCAGGAAGGTTATCTTCCAAGTCGGAAAGCGCTCGTCTTCCGGGAATCGAACCTGCATTACCTATGGGCTTCCATCAGGCGTCCGTCAAAAGAACCTGACTCCTCTGCCGTGCTCGCTGCGCCGTGGTACAGCCAGTGCCACGAAGAGGATTGCGAAATTTCTTTCCCTCTCGTTAGCTGAAACGATATCACACGCAGCCAGCCAAAAAAATAGTATATCATCCACCCTTCGCACAGGCAGGAATCTCCTGGGCCTGGCCGGTCCTGAGTACACATCGTGCGGGAGGCCTTTGACATGTTTTCCAAGCGCAACAAGGGCCTTATGCCTACTTCTTAAAACGGTCCAGGAGAGGAAACAGGATCAAGCCCAGAGCCGCATTTACGATAGCACTCGTTGCAAGATGAATTGGTTTAAACGGAGGCGGCAATCCCAGCAACTGGTGCGTGAGGAGGTAAATAAAGCCGTTGTGGATCAGTACCAATGACCCAATCAGAAGTCCCCGGACCAGACCATTATCAAATTCCAGCTTGAGGCCGGCTGTCGCCGCAAGATATCCCACCAGTGCTTTCGCCATACCCATCTGTCCCAGGTAGCCATGGGACAACGCGTCTTCCAGCAGTCCCACACTCATTCCAAACACTGTCCCAAAGATCTGATTTTCCCTGATCATGGAGAAATAGATGGTGACGAGCAGGGGAAACTGGAAAAGCCGCGCAATGGGGAGGCTTGGGGGAAGGGTGACCTCCAGCAATATGCTGAGAAATACGATGAGCAATAATACGGCCGGGTGGACTCGAGAAACCTCTCTTGGTCGATGGCGATAGACGTCCATTTTATCCACCCAAGGTTGAATGCCGCTGTGTGTGGGATGGGGATCGAGAGGTGAATTGCCTCTGGATCCTGATGCTGCGTAAGTTTGCCGGAGTCACGAAGGCAAATGCGATGTCAGTTTCAAGGGCGCCCAAGATTTAATGCTTGTTCTTGACTCGATGTTGACTTGAAAAGAACCAGGACATTTTCAAGCCGGTTGAGAGAAGCTGCGGGTTTAACATCAATCCGCTTGTAAATATTGCCATCCTTGGTGCGAACAACATACCCCACGAGCAAGCCTTTCGGATAAATCTCATCGAGCCCCGACGTCAGGACAGCCTCTCCGACGGGCACCTTCTCTTCGTCCATAACATAATGCAGGTCGCATTGGTCCTCGCCCGCGCCCTTCAAGATTCCCTGGAGCCGGCTCTTTTCCAGCATACAGCCGGCCGCACACGAAGGGTCGGTAATCAGGAGGACCTGGGCGGTGTGCTCATAGACGGCAGCAATCTTGCCAACCACACCTTCCGGGGTGATAACGGGCAGATCAACTTTAAGACCTGCATCCCTGCCTCGATTGATCACCACCGTGCTCGAACCATCTTCCGGGCTCGCGGCGATGACCTCCGCCGCCAGACTGTGATACGGCAACCGGCTTCTAAAATCGAGCAAAGCTTTCAGGCGGTCAACCTCGGCCGCTTTTTCGGAAAGTTCCAGTATCCGGGCCCGGGCCTCAACCAATTCGGAGCCCATATTCTGGTTGGCCTGCTTGTACGCCCACAAGTCGTGAACGGCTGACCAGCTTTGTGCAGTACCATACACGACATCGTGCAGGCCCTGTTCAAACGGACCAAGAACCGTTTCAGCCCACACATTAATCAGTTTGACGTTTTGATTTCGAGTGACCTGGACCGAGAGAAGCAGAAGCTGGCCCAGCAGAACAGTCACCAGCACGAAAAAGGAGGTGTGCCGTGCGACAATCGCCGGCATCCAGGAATTCTCACCGAAGTGTGTGTATGCAGTGCGTTTCAAATTAAACCAATTATATCAACCGTTTAGAACTGCCACTGCCACAAGGCGCCCGGCCAGCGGCGGAAGGGAGCAATCGCCAGAATGTGCCACCCTTCCCGGCTGGGCACCGCAAAGCCATCTATTCTATCGCAACCCGTCGCAGCAGGTTGAAATCGGTTAACATTCG
>JAKASH010000036.1 GCA_021828225.1 Acidobacteriota bacterium
TGCAATTTCCATTTTGGGCCGAGCGCACTTTGATGCGCTCACACCAAAGGTCGTTCGCGACAATCACGTAGTCGGCAAACCTGACAGATCTGCGTTCAATGAAGAGCAGCGTCTTGAAAAGTAACGACTCCGGGTCAGCGTGAAATTTGCTGGCATAAAATTCCGGCAAAATGTCGTGAATGTCCAAAATAATGCGAGCCCCGAGCAGTTTCGGCACCAGAGTCGCGAAGACCAGAAAGTCCGGAACGGTGTGGACATGAATCAATTGGTAGGGCTTGGCAGCGTGTCTTTTCGAGACAAAGAACGCCGAATGGAGCAGGAATCGAAAGACTCGCAAGAGGTACGCGAACTGCGTGCGTTCGTTTCGTGTCCGGTGCTGAATGCGATAGACATTGACTCCTTCGACGATCTCGTACTTTGGCAATCCCTCGCGACGCAAGGCGATGACGTCAACCTCATCGCCCCTTTCGACCAGTGCGCGGGCATACTGCTGCACCCGGGCGTCAAACCCGTAGAACGAATAAGTCAGCATGCAAACCCGCATGAATTAAAAACTCAAGCTTGATAAGATGAAAAAGACATTTTGACGGAAGCCAGATCACAGCAGGGTTAAGTCACGGGCCGTCTTCGCCACATGCTTCGAAGGGCGATGCGCCTCGCCGTGCCCAGGACGCTGCGGATCTTCCTTCCCGGCGGAAGGCTCTTCCAGCCGCGAAGAAGTGAGAATCCCCGAAAGCGGGGGATTGGAACCAGGAAAGCGCGCATAGCCAAAAGCCGGCCAAAGATTTCCCTCCGCCGCGCGAGCAGATTGGGCTGGGCGGCAAACACCGCCTGGGGCCCGGTGGGCCTGAGCTCGACATATCCCGCGTCGATGGCGCGGTGTAGAATTTCGCTTCCTCGCCGGGTTCGAACGAGAGCAATCGAGCAGCCGGGATCACCGTCGCCGCTGAATCTTTCCCACGCGTCACCGCACGATATATCCGCCACGCGTCCCAGCCCGTCCGGACAGAGCCGGCAGCGGAGCGCCGTGTAATGCGCGAGGCGGCCCCACGATTCGTCATAGGGTGCGGCTTTCCCTCCGCCGTTTCCATTGAAAAGCACCTTGAACCTGCCCGGCCAGCCTTCGCCGCGATAGCGCACGAATGTGGCAGTCTTAGGCGCGACGCCCAGCGAAGTAATCAAGTCGAGCGTTCCTTGCGTGCTGGGCGTGCCAGCGCAAAAAAAAGTCAGAACAAGACCAAGATTCCGGTCAAGCTGCGGCCGCTCTTCTCTGAGCTTCCCTACTGCGGCTGCGTCGCACGGCTTGCCGATGAAGACGCAAGGGCGCGGGCTTTGCTCAATCGCCTGCAAGCCATCGCACGGCGAAGCTGGCGCGTAACGCGAGCCCGTCCGCCTCAGCAGGTCCTCGCGCGTCCTGCTCTGCACCGTCCGGTTGGTCCACGGCTTCGATTCATCCATGCCCGTGTGGAGCGCGAATTCCATGTTTTCGTTTTCGAGGCAGTAGAGCGCGAGCGCCGTAAGCAGTCCGCCCGAAGACGCCTTATATCGAATCTCGGGATCGGCCGCGTAGCCTTCCCAGATCTCAAGCGCCGGGCCAAATTCATGGTCGGCTTCCGTCGGCCGGGCAGCGTGTCCGCTAACGAGGCTTGCGTCCACCGAATAGCCGGGGCAGATCGAAAGGCATTCCGTGCAGGAAGCGCAATCGGCGCTCTTGAAGCGAGGCCGGATGCCAACCGATTCGACGTTGACCAGGGAAATCCCACCCTTCCGGCAGGCGTAGAAGCACGCGCCGCAACCGGTGCACAAGCCCCAGTCAACAACATCCTTGAGTGTCCTGATTTGGCGAAACACAATTTAGCTTGTAGTGACGGCGACCTGCTGGCCCAGGCCACTCTGTTCATGCCTCGAAAGGAATTCAACGATCTGCCTCACGACGTATTCCTGCTCTGCCTCGCCTAGTTGAGGGAACATGGGAAGCGAAAGAATTTCTTCCGCGGCTTTTTCAGCGGCGGGGAAATTTCCCGCCTTGTAGCCCAAGTGTTCGTAGGCTTTCTGAAGGTGAAGCGCCACGGGATAATGAATGCCGGTTCCGATGCCGCTCTCGCCAAGCGCTTTCTGAAGCCCGGCCCGGTCGGGAACGCGGATAACATACAGGTGGTACACAGCTCGCGAATACGAAGCTCTAAACGGCGCGACATCTTGTGCTCCAGCAGCGCGGAAAAGCTCGTTGTAACGCTCCGCCGCTTCGCGCCTCGCCTCGTTCCATTCCGAAAGATGCGCCAGCTTGACTTTCAGGAAGCCTGCTTGAATCGCATCCAACCGCCCGTTGTAACCTTCGATTTCGTGGTAATACTTGCGCGCTTGGCCGTGGTCTCGAAGCATCCGGACTATTTGCACGACTGTCTCGTCATTTGTAGTTACCGCCCCTGCTTCGCCGCAGGCTCCCAGGTTCTTGCCGGGATAAAAACTGAACGCCGCCGCCTGTCCCAGCGTTCCTGCCCTCAACCAGGCCCGCCGCTTCCGCGAATAGTACTCCGCACCGTGCGCCTGACACGCATCTTCCACGACGCGGAGACCGTAGCGATCCGCAATTTCCATAATCGGGTCCATGTCGGCCATCTGGCCGTACAAATGTACAGGCACAATCGCGGTGACAGGCCTGCCCGACGCCTTATGGATCGGCCTTCTCGACTGTCCGTCAAGCACACAGTCCGACTCAAAAAACTCCCGCAATCTGTCGGGGCTCATCGTGTAGGTCCGTTCGTCGATGTCCACGAAGGCGGGGACGGCGCCCGCTTGGGAAATTGCCTCTGTGGTTGCGATAAAAGTATTCGGCACGGTAACCACGCAATCGCCGCGCCGAACGTCCGCAGCGATCAGCGCGAACCGGAGCGCGTCGGTGCCGCTGCCAACTCCAACGCAATGCTTTGTTCCGCAAAATCCCGCAAAAGCTTTTTCGAAATCTTCCACCATCGCCCCCCCAACAAACGCCGCCTTCCGCAGCGCAGTCCGGAGGACTCCTAACAAGTCTTCCTCGAGCTCACGATGAGGAGTCACAAGATCAAGAAATGGAATCTTTGACGCTTGGCTCACTTTGCCCCCACTTTCTGTTCGCTCATGCACCTGATGAACTTCGCTGGATTGCCGGCCACAATGGCGCCGGCCGGAACGCCTTTGGTCACGACGCTTCCCGCCCCAACCAAGGCCTTTTCCCCAATGACCACGTTGGACAAGATGGTCGCTCCCGATCCGATCGAAGCGCCGCACTTTACGACCGTGCGCTCGGCCTTCCAGTCTGCTTCCGTCTGAAGCCTGCCGTCCGCGTTTGTGGCGCGGGGATAAGTGTCATTGATGAAAGTGACGCCGTGCCCGATGAAGACATCGTCTTCGATTGTGACGCCCTCGCAGATAAATGTGTGGCTCGAGATCTTGCAATTCTTCCCAACGCTCGCGTTGTTCTGAATTTCGACAAAGGCGCCAATTTTGGTGTAGTCGCCAACCTCGCAGCCGTACAGGTTGATGAACTTGGAAAGCCGGACTCCCTTACCCAGCTTGACGTCGTCCGCAATGCAACAGTACTCGTTCATACGGCCACTTCCCTACCCTTTTTCTTGAGCGATTCATCAGCCGCTTCTAGCATCCGCACGATTCGCAAACCCGCCATGCCGTCGTTAAAGGGCGTTTTCTGGTGGTCAATACAATCAATGAAGTATTCGGCTTCAGCCTTGAGCGCCTCGGTCTGCTCCACCTTGGGCGCCCACATATCGCCCGAGCGGTAGCTGACGAGCAACTGGTAGACGCCATCTTTGTTGTCCATCGTCACGCCCTTATCGTAGAGCTTGATCTTTTCATCCGCTTCCAGATCGTTCCAGACCAGCATGCGCTTTTCGCCGCCGATCAGCGTGGTCCGAATCTTCACCGGCGAAAGCCAGTTGACGTTGACGTGGGCGATGACGTTCTGGGGAAAATAGACCGTAATAAACGCCACATCTTCCACGCCATTCAGGTGGGACTCGCCGGTTGCCACGACGGCTTCCGGCTTCGCGGCAATCAGATAGTCGAGGATCGAAAGGTCGTGCGGCGCAAGGTCCCACAGCACGTTGATGTCGTGCTGGAAAAGGCCCAGATTCACGCGCATCGAATCGTAGTAATAGAGATTTCCGAGCATGCCATCGTCGATCAGTTGCCGGATCTTTCGTACAGCACCGGTGAAGAGAAACGTGTGGTCGAGCATGATGGTCAGGTTCTTCCGCTGGGCGATTTCGATCAATTCTTCCGCTTCCGCCGAGGTGGAAGTGAAAGGCTTCTCGACGAAGACTTGTTTCCCGGCCAGGAGCGCCATTTTGGCGAGTTCGTAATGGGTCCAGACCGGTGTGACCACCGCCACCGCGTCCACGTCGCCGGATATAAGCACTTCTTCCGGGCTGGTTGTCAGGCGGGCTGTGGGGTGCGCCTGCTTTACCCGGGCCAGTGCCGCTTCGCTTCTGTCGCAAATCGCAACCACCCTGCTTCCTTCAACCTTCGCGAAGTTCCGGGCAACGTTTGGCCCCCAGTAACCGTAACCTATTATGCCAATTCCAACCATTTCTGACCCCTCCCTCACCCGGCACAGGGCTACGCATGACCCTGCGCTGGCGGGGACGGAGAGAAGTCCTCGCCTGTCGGCCAAGCCACCGAAGCTTCCGCTTTGCGTGCCCTTGCCGAGAGGCGCAGCCTCTCCAGTTCAATATACGATTGTGATTGAGATATGATTTGTTTCTGCCGGCACCCCGGAAAGGAAAACGCTTCTAATATGCCCCATCTCCCGAAACAACAGCGCCTGGAGTCCGGAAAAGGATCTTTAGGTCAAGCCAAATCGACCATGACTTGGCATACTGCAGGTCGAGGCGAACCATGTCATTAAACTTGGTCCGGCTGCGACCGTAAACTTGCCAAAGGCCCGTAATGCCCGGCTTCACTTCGAGCAAGCGCCGCCGGTGCCAGGTGTCGTAGCACTCGACTTCATAGGGAATCGGCGGTCGCGGCCCGACGAGCGACATCTGCCCCATCAAGACATTCCAGAACTGGGGCAATTCATCAAGGCTGGTCTTTCTCAGCAGCCTTCCGATGGAAGTGATCCGAAGATCGTTCTTGATCTTATAGACGGAGGTTTTGTCCTTCGCCTGGCTCTTGCCGTTGCCCGTGATGAATTCCTGAACATATTGCTTATGAATGCCCTCGTCTGCCTTGCAGTACATAGTTCTGAATTTAAGCAAAGTAAATCTGCGTCCATACCTGCCGGCCCGAACCTGGCGGAACAGCAGGGGGCCTTTGGAAGTCAGACGAATGAGCAAGGCGATCAGAGCAAAAAGAGGCGAAAGGATTGCAAGCGCGCTCAAGCTCCCCGCAATGTCAATCGCCCGTTTCACCATCTGCGAAAACTTCCGTTCCTCGTCCCGTTCGACCAGGTCCGGATACAGCCGTAAGTTGGGAGGCGGTCCGTCCTCGAGGTCCCATTGATCGGGGTACTGATGCAGGCTGATCTTGATTTGGCTCATCTCCGGGGCCGTGAGCTGCACAGAAAGGCCAGAACGTATCCTTGCGTGGATCACTTCCCTGACGGGTTGGGGCCCCTCGGTGTTCAATTCTGTAAAGAGAATCCCAAGCGCGCCTCCGTTCTTGTGCCACCCTAAAACGTCCGTGTCCCGGATCGAAGAGGAAAGCGAGGACCAGATCCTCCTCAAAAGCTCACCGGACAGGTCAGCCTCAAGAGCGTCTTCGATTTCCAGAAGCATCAGCAGAAATGGCTTGCCAGAGCGATCCGCCCTTCTCCGCTCAAGCAACAGCATTCCAGCGAATTGCGCCTCGGACGGGATGTCCGCGAGATCCTGTTTCGCGGGATTGATGAACCTTGCACCCTGCCGCGTCGGTGATGAAGAACTGCCTAAATCCTTGACCGCGAATAGTCCCATATGATGACCAGTGACAACTTCACTATGATTAACAGTGCACCCAGACGGGGCTGACACCAGGAGGCACGAACGCAGGAGCATTGATCCGCCCAGTCCTCTCGACCGCCAGCGCGTCCACTTCTACGGAAACTGATTTCTGAAGCAATTCCACCGAAAGCACCAGCCGGTCCTGGTTCTTCTTCCGGACCAGAATGCCCTCGATTCCGCCGAGCGGCCCGCTCTTCACCCGCACCCAATCGCCGCATTTCAGGAAGGGGTGAGGCTCAACGTTCAGATGGCTCTCGATCACTCGGCGAACAGCTTCGATTTCCGCCGCCGGAATTCTGCTCGCGTGACCCGCAAACTCCACCAACCCAATCGTGCCGGGCGTGGACAGAATCGCAATCCTGCGCTCCACCCCGCCGTGGAGGAATATATAATTCGGATAAAGCGGCAAAGAGAGCACCTTGTTCCGGTCCTTCCAACGGTGCGTGGCCGAATAAAGAGGCAAGAAAGTCTCAAATCCTTTCCTCGCCAGAAGATCGGCCGCGGTCTTCTCGTGCTGATGCCGTGTATAAACGGCATACCACCCGCTATCGGTCCCGCTGTCCTCAACGCCGCGTTCGATCAGCTCATTCTGCATAAAGCTTCGCCCTGTGACTTACAGAACCTTATTTTCTGTAAGCCGATCCGCAACCTGACTGCTCTTGTAGAAAGCTACGTCCCGCCCACGACCCTACGCCGGGCAGCACACTTGCGCTTGGAGCATCAAAGCGGAGCAGCCTTGCGCCAGAGACACGAATGCCGACCGCGGTCCGGAAATCCTCCCGCTGTCTGCAATACCCGAGATTTGCGAAGGGCTTTTGCTCCACCCGATTAACTCCAGATCCTTTTTCCCACTATCCCCGCAACCCTTCTGTTCGAAGGGCTTAATCCCGATACCTGCGTTGATCGCTGCTGAGATCTCATGCACGCAATGGGCCAACGGACGTGCTATTTCAATGACAAAGACACAAATTACTGTCCGTATATGACTGAAAAATAGGCCGATATTTCCTAACGCTGCTTTTCCGAAATCTTTGCCCGATCTTCGACGCAGGAAGCGACAAAACATGAAAACCCTTGCAACCATTGGATTGAGCTTTTCACACGTTCCGCACTCTCCCGGGCTTGCCGGTGGCCGTTGCATTAGGCCACAGAGTTCGGGATGGCGGATCGTTTTCTCGCCCGCGCTGTTATCTGGCAGTCTCATGCCGCGCCCTTTCCAACGGCTCCGTTGCCATTGCCGCCGTAGTAATACGAGCTCGCTGCCAATTCGGTATCGACGGCATTAAGCACAATGCCCAAATAGCGCTTGCCGCGAATCTCCCCCATCGACCTCTGCGCCAAGTCAGAAGGAGTATGTCCAGCCCGGATGACGAACAGCACGCCATCGCAACTCTCCGCGATCAAGCGAGCGTCTGAAACCGGAACAGCGGGGGGCGAATCGATGACGATCCAGTCGAATGCCGGGGTGAGCCATTGAATCAGAGCCTTCAGCCGCCCGTTCCCAATCAGCTCGAGGGCGTTCGAGCCGGGAAGGCCTGCGGGAAGAACAAACAAGTTGTCTTCTGGACCGCGGCGAATCAATGGTATGGGATCAACATCGCCGCTCAGATAATCCGCCAACCCAGGTTTCCGCGGCATCTCACCGAAACAGGTGTGGACCCGCGACAGCCTGAGATCTCCGTCAATCAGCAACACTCGGCGTTCGCGCTGCCAGCCAAGGGCTTGAGCGAGATTCACGGCGACAAAGGTCTTTCCCTCTCTGGGCAACGGGCTCGTGACCAGTACGGTTTTTAGAAGATGCTGTTTCCGCACCAATTCCAGGCTGGACCGCAGAGTCCGAAACTCTTCCGCCCCGATGCGATACTTGCTTTCATTGGCCGAAAGCATCTTGCTTGGGATCGGAGCCCAATCGAAGCGGGGGCACTTTTCGAGAAATGCGGCGTCGCACGCCGCAGCTTTGTGGGGAACTCGAAAGTCGGGCCCGTTCTGGCGGGGCATTTCTGCTGCCACAGCCCCAACCCGGCTTTGCGGCAAGTTGGCATTGAGAGAAGGCAACAACTCGCCCGGCCGGACAGTCGAGTTGGAATCTGTGACCGACTCCGTGCCCGTAGGGAGCGCCACGCTGGCTGCCCCGCTAGCGTGCGCGTCGCAAGTCTCAGGCGCGGTCTCCGAATGGCCGTTGCCGCTGGCGGCTTGGGCTCGTTCGGCTTCGGCTTTCTTCAGTGCGTCATGAATCCTGCTCATAAGATCCTTTTAGCGAGGCTCGCCATCTCCGATTTCCGCTCTGCGCAAACGATCAATCAGCACCGTCAATTCGTCGAGCATGCGGCTGGCCTTCGCTTGTCCGCCATTTCCGTTGGCGGCGCTTGTCGCGGCGGAAGTCGCGGGCTCGCTCAACTCAAACTCCTTTGCAACGCAGTCAATCGTGTTTGCCGCCACATACTTCCGGCCGTCCGCGAAAGCATTAATCAACGCATGGTCGCATAGCAAGTTAATGATCCTTGGAATTCCCTGCGAGTATCGATGAACCGCCTCGATCGCACTGGGGCTGAAGAGTGGGCCTTCGCTTCTGCCGGCGATGCGCAGGCGCGTGCAAATGTATTCTTCGGTTTGTTTGGAAGTAAGAGGGAACGTCTTGCAACGCAAAGTGATTCTTTGCCTCAACTGGCGGAGATGCGGGCGGTTGAGCTTATACTCAAGTTCGGGCTGTCCGGAGAGCACGATCTGCAGCAGCTTTTCCCTCGCCGTTTCCAGATTCGTGAGCAAGCGAATTTCCTCCAGGACTTCGACTGAAAGATTCTGGGCCTCATCGACAATCAGGACTGCGGTCTCGTTCCCTCGGAAGCGCTCGAGCAGCCACTGGTTTATGCGGATCAGCTTTTGGCTTTTAAGTTCCGAATCGCATGGGATGCCGAAGTCTGTCATCATAAAATCCATGAATTCGACGACGCTCAGCCTGGGATTGAAAATGAACGCCGTCGCGACATTCGCTCCTCGCAACCACTCGAGAAACATATTAAGGATGGTGGTCTTACCCGTGCCCACCTCACCCGTGAGAAGAATAAATCCGCGACGCTGCTGGATGCCGTAAGTCAAGGACGCAAAAGTCTCTTCTGTCTCCCGCGTTGGAACCAGAAAGCGGGGATCCGGATTCGCGCTGAACGGGTTTTCTTTCAGGCCGAAAAATTCCTTATACATAAACCGTTACCCTGCGAAGTGGCGCCCGGCTGCCCGGATATACTCGGCACATGCATAACCGTGGCAACCCCCTTGCTGTTCTTTTTCTCCTCAAAAATCGGGATCCTAGCGAGCGGATAGGCGCCGAGAACAGCGTGTACATCAAGTTCATTCCAAAATGATTTGTCCCTCATTTCAAGGAGGAAAGCGAGACCGAGACCTAAAGCCAGGCCTCCCCCCAGCCCCCCGCCACCGAAGGCGAGCCGGTTGGGAAATGACGGTTTTTCCGGCAGGTTGGCGGGGTCAATTAGTACGAATTGCTCGCCCTGCTGGTCACGCTCAAGATCGGTCGCCATCTGCGAGGCATCCCGCTTTTGCAGGAGGTTGTTGTAAACATCCAGCGCCGTTTTGTGGTCGCGGGTGATTTCCTCGTACTCGCGCTCCACCTTGGGGCTCAGCTGGAGCCGCGACTCGTAAATCTTGATTTGCTTCTGAATCTGATTTTCCTGATTCGTCAACTGGTGAATAGCTTGATCGTCAGCTTTGATCTGGCTGTGGAGTTGCGGCGCCTGGGGCGGCTCGCTGGACGCGACTTTCGGCGTCTTTACAGAGGGTTTAGGGGCAACGCTTGCGGCATTTGATTGCGTCTGCGCTTGCTTCTTAAGGTCCGCAATCTCCTGCTTGAGCTTCACCACATCGGGATAATCGTCCGTGTAAAGAGCCCGCATGGCAACCAGCCTGGTCTGGAGGTTCTGAATATCCTTGTCGAGGTCGGAAGCCGCGGGGCCGCTCGGCGCGCCTGGGCTCGTGGGTTGCTCGCTCGCGACCAACTGGTTCAAGAGCGATTCGTTGTAGGTCTTGTCCTGCTCGGCCCGGTCGATCTGGTTCGCGACGGCCTGAAGCTGCGTGTTGAGAGTTCCAAGAACATTGAGGTTTTGCTGGGTTTCATCGGGAAGCATCCCGAAGTATTTCTCTTGAAAAGCAGCTAGCTTAGCCCCTTGCGCATCCAAAGCTTGCTCGGCGTCGTTCAGTTGGCTTTGCAAGAAGTTCGTGGTCCCTTGAGCCGCCTGCTCCCGCTGGCGGAGGTTCTCGTCGATAAACATCGAAGTAATATCGGAGCACACTTGCTGCGCCACGCGAGGATCGTCCAAGGTCAAGGAAACAGAAAATCCGGGTAACGCGTCGCGCGAATCCCGCGAGGAGACCTGCGGCTTGATGGCCGTCAGAGTAATGGACTTGCGGAGACGGTCCACAATCTGTTCCATGGACTCGCGCCCTGCGTAAGACTTGAACAGATTGTATTTCTTGACCAACGGCTCGAGACGAGTCCGGCTGAGGACTTGTTCCTGCATCGTCGCAAGCCGCGCGTTCAAGTCCTCGGTCACGACGGGCTGAACGATATCCGAAGGCACCCTCTGCTGCTCGATCAGAATAAGAGACTTAGATGTCCATTTGCTCGGCAGCACCCAGGTGAGTCCCAGTGCCAGAACTGGAACAACCACCAGGGGAACGAGGACAAACCACCGGCGGCGCCGAAGAATCTGCCAGTAATCCTGGGTCGTGAGTTGACGGTGTCCGATCATCGAAATCTCTCTCTCTTCACTTCGTTTCACGCCCGTGCCGTGACTAGGGCAAACGCATTGGCCGAGTGTGCCAGTTCATTCCAATCCCACCGGTTTGCCGGAAGAAAGTCACACCACAACCGCTCGGCGTGCATAGGCTGGCATTGGCGGTCTGGCGCTGGACGTTGTACTGAATATAGAAACTCAGATGAGAGCCGAGCTCCCGGCTGAGATGAATGCCGCCCTCCCAGGTTTCCGCCTTGGCGCGCCGGTTTGCCATCGCTTGCGAGAGCGATTGGTTGTAGGCATGGCCAAAATCCAGGCTCAGATAAGTCGTTCGGAAGAATTGCCTGCCGACGCTGCCTTCAAGCAGATCCGTCTCCGCCCCTCTGAGAATGCCGGACCCGTCCGTGATGTTGCGATTGAAGGAGGCGCGGAAATCGCTTCTTCGCCAGCGATATTGAAGTGAATCATAAGTGGTTATGAAGCCCTGCGTGACCGACCCGCCGGTGGGTATGGCAAACTGGTCCAGCAAATAACCCGCCGACGTCTCGAAGGCAAGCCTCCCAAGAATCTTGTGCCCGTAGGAAAGTATCAAACCGCGGTCCAGGATGTCCTGATGAGGCGAATGGAAATGAATCAGCGTATGAAGATAGGTCACGCTAACGGAGTTTCCGGGACTGAAAGCATGCGTCCCGCTCGCCAGAAGGGAGAAGTACTCGTCGTCAGTGAAGCCGGAATCAAGAAAGTTGAGCACGCCGTAAGCTCCGGTCACGGCGAAAGTTGTTCGCGCGGTCGCGGCGTACTGAAGCTGACTGATGCTCGTGTTGCTCAGCCGTCGGGCAAATGCGCCCAGGATGCTCTGGCTGGGCTGCAAGAGGCCGTTCATGCTGCCACCTGTCGAGAGAGCGGATCCTCCCAGGCCGGCGTTGAAGCTCTGCAGCCCGCCAAAGCCTGTGAATCCGCCTGGAGACTCCGGCAAATAGCTTCCCTCGTCCCCCAAAAACAACTGCCAGCGCCGCCAATTCACCGATTCTCCCAAGCCGAGCTGATGGAAGGTTCCATAAGAACTTCCGCCGCTCGTCGGCGTGGGCGTCAGCAGCCGGTTGTAAAATTCCGCGCCTCCCGCGTAGTTCAAATTGAACTGCGTTTCTCGGGTTACTTTCTGTAGCGTGATGCTGCCGACGTAGGTGCTCTGCAGAATCCGCTTTTCGCCGCTTCCTGTGAATCCGGGATTTGTGTCCGCGTAGCCCGTGTATTGGAATGAAGGGATAAAATAGCTTTGCGATTCACCTGTGGAACCCAGCCCAAACTCCTTTGCTCCAACAATCGGAGAGACTGGTGAAGAACCCTGCGGCGCCGGCTCGACCGCCGAGCTGGTGTTGGTCTGGCCGCCATTCGCCTGTCCTGCCGCACCCGCGTATGGGGAATCCTGTGGCAGTGGCGCAGGCGCCTGGGCAGTTGCGTTTAGTGGCAGAAGGAGCGTCAGAGTAGCCATAGCAAAATATTTCCCGAACTCGACCGTTTGCATCGATCTCTCACGGGACCACAATCGTATCCCCGGGTTTTAGGGCGATGTTCTGGTTCAGATTGCCTTTAAGTGCTGCATTGTAGTTAAAGGGATACCGGACCTTTTTCGCGCCTTCCGTCC
>JAKASH010000037.1 GCA_021828225.1 Acidobacteriota bacterium
GCACGGCACAATACCACAAAAAAGAAGATAAGCCCCTTCCAACTTCTATGTCGCGCACCCTTATTTCTCTTGGAGCTTGCGAAAATGGTCTGCCTAGAGTATTTATAAATGAGCTGTATAAATTTGCATGGACAAGCTCTACCGCCGTACACAAATTTTGGATTTGTTGAAGAGGGAACCGGTCGCTACGCAAGCGGAATTGTGTGAAAAGCTTGCTCGGCGTGGAATTCAGGTGACGCAGGCCACGGTTTCGCGCGATATTGAAGAATTGGGCTTGATAAAGACTCGGGAAGGCTACCGCATGCCAGGCGCTCCTGACCCGCTCAAGCCACCCCAGCCGACGCTGCCTATTATTCTGAAGGAATTCCTTCGGGAAGTTCGCAAAGCCTCCGGCCTGGTGGTTATCAGGACCCATCCAGGAAATGCGCACTCTGTGGCGGTTGCACTCGATGCGGAGCAGTGGCCCGAAGTTGTGGGTACAGTGGCTGGTGACGACACGATTTTTATCGCGACTACTGGACCGCCGGAAGCCACGCGCATTCTAAAAAAAATCCTTAAGCTCGTTGGTGCATAGAAAATGCAGTTTGATATTTCATGCTGGATCATCCGTGCAGCATCCGGCAAAAACACAAAAGAAAGGAAAGCATGACAGTGTCTGGCAATTTGTCACACAAGGTAAAAAAGGTTGTACTCGCTTATTCCGGAGGACTGGATACCTCCATCATCATTCCCTGGTTGCGGGAGAATTACGGCTGCGAAGTCATCGCAATGGTTGGGGACGTGGGGCAAGGCGACAACTACAAGGCATTGCGCACCAAAGCACTCGAAAGCGGCGCCTCCCGGGTTTTTATCGAAGACCTGCGCGAGGAATTCATCACCGGCTATTTGTGGAAAGCTCTTCAGGCCGGCGCGATTTACGAGGGCAAGTATCTGCTTGGCACCTCGCTCGCGCGTCCGATTCTGGCCAAACGTCAGGTTGAAGTAGCCCTTGCGACCCACGCGGATGCTCTGGCGCATGGCTGCACGGGAAAAGGAAATGACCAGGTGCGCTTTGAGCTGGCCTTCAAAGCGCTGGCTCCCAGCTTGCGAGTGATTGCTCCCTGGCGTGAGTGGTCGATTGTTTCGCGCGAAGATGCCCTGGAATATGCGCGGCGCCACAAGGTGCCTGTGCCTGTCACGAAAAAAGATCTTTACAGTCGGGACGAGAACCTCTGGCACTTGAGTCACGAAGGTGGCCCGCTTGAAACCGAACTGGGAGAGCCTCCCGAGGATGCCTGGAAACTAACTGTCAGCCCTCAGCACGCCCCGAATCGGGAAACAAAGGTGACGATCGGTTTTGAATCAGGAATTCCAGTTTCGGTAAACGGCAAGGACCTTGGCGCAATTAAGCTTATGGAGAGGCTTAACAAGATTGCAGGGGAAAACGGTGTTGGCCGGACCGACCTGGTGGAGAACAGACTGGTTGGCATCAAGTCCCACGGCGCTTACGAAACACCTGCAGGGACAGTCCTTCATGCCGCTCATCATGAGCTTGAGGCATTATGCCTCGATCGGGAGACCTTCCATTACAAGCAAGGAATCGGACTCCGATACGCCGAAATAGTGTACTACGGGCAGTGGTTTACTCCGCTTCGCGAAGCCCTCCAAAGCTTTGTGGAAACCACCCAGCAGAAAGTCACCGGAGAAGTTACCCTGGGACTCTTTAAAGGAAACGTACGGGTTCTTGACCGCCGTTCGCCTTACTCCCTCTATAATCCCAGTATTGCAGCTTTTACGATGGGGGCGGACTATAACCAGAAGGATGCCGAAGGATTCATCAACATTCTGGGCCTCCCCAGCAAACTTGCAGCGTTGACGATTCCGGGCAAGAAGAGCGGGTCTAAACATCCATCACGGAGAAAGAAATGAAGCTGTGGGGTGGGCGTTTTGAGGAGCGGCGCGACCCGCTGTTCGAGAGATTCTCGGAGTCTTTTTCAGTAGATCAGCGGCTGATCTCCTACGATCTGCGTGTGAACCTGGCTTATGTCCGGGAGCTTTGCCGGGCTCGCGTGCTGACCCGCAAAGAGTTGGTGGCTTTGACACGCGGGCTCGGCGTAATTGCCCGCTATGTTAAACAGAAACCGACTTGGGCAGCAAATGAGGAGAGCGAAGACGTTCATAGCTGGGTTGAGGCCCGTCTTGAGCGGGAGGTCGGACCGTTGGCTGGGAAACTTCGCACGGGACGCAGCCGTAATGACCTGATTGCGACGGAAACCAGATTATATGTAAAGGACGCCATTCGAGACCTTAAGAAGAATGCAGTTGGTGTTCTTGAATCATTGCTCCAGCAGGCTCGAAACCACAAGCGGGCCATCCTGCCAGGTTACACACATCTCCAGCCTGCGCAGCCCATTTTATTCGCTCACTATCTGCTTGCGTATTTTGAGATGCTGATGCGGGATATTTCCCGGCTTGAAGGCTGTTATGGGCGAGCGGATGAACTTCCGATGGGGGCCGGCGCGCTGGCCGGAACAGCATATCCAATTGACCGGTTCCGGTTGGCGCGTGAGTTGGGGTTTGCCCGTGTGGCACGCAACAGCCTTGACGTTACTTCCGACCGGGATTTTGTTTGCGATCTGGTATTCGCGTGCTCGCTCATTCTTGTCCATCTCAGCCGTCTTGCTGAGGACTTCATCATCTATTCGACTCCTGCCTTGGGTTTCGTTGAACTCCATGACGCTTATGCGACCGGCAGCAGCCTGATGCCACAGAAGAAGAATGCGGATACGCTGGAACTTATTCGCGGCAAAGCTGCACGTGTACTGGGCGGGCTCGCGAACATGCTGGCCCTGCTGAAGGGACTCCCACTTGCCTATGACCGTGACCTGCAGGAAGATAAACGAGTACTTTTCGATGCGGTTGATACGACCACGGATTGCCTCATCCTGGCCTGTCGCGTTATTGGGACTGTGCGCGTTCGGTCGGACAGAATGAAGGAGGCAACAGCACAGGGGTTCCTTACCGCTACGGAAGTTGCGGACGTATTAGTGGGGCAGGGGATTGCTTTTGCTCAGGCTCATGAACAGGTTGGAAAGCTCGTCAAGTACTGCGTGGATCGTAATAAGACATTCGCCGATGTCGCTCTGGAGGAGGCTCGCCGCTTCATCCCAACCTGGGATGAGAACTTGGCGGCCACTGCTTCGTCAGCCGAAGCATCTGTCCGCAAGAAAGATGTCATCGGGGGGACAGCACCCGGGCAGGTGACTAGACAGCTTGGAAACGCGAATCGACTGCTCTTACAACTAAAAAAAACCTCGATCCTCCGCGCCCCATTTGAAAAATCGCAGGATCCAACAAGCCGAGCATAAGGGGCCGCAGGTGAGGGTATAAAGCCTATCGGAGTTATTGCACATTTTATCAATATGCGCAAGACAGATTAAGCAGCTTATAATGTGTTGGTTGAGGCCAACAGCTAGGCGGGATATGATTCCTGAAAAAAAGAAAAAACACTTGACACTCTTGCCGAAGTGCAATATAAATGTCTTCTAACTTAACTCGGGGCAATTTACAGGTGGTGGGCAAGGAACGTAGGGCAGTTCAGCTGCCATCCCAAAACCAAAAAGGAGCTAGAAGAATGAGACGGTTGATGCAATTCGGGCTGACAGTAATCGCGGTGATGGGGATTGGACTGATGCCGATGCTGGCCGGTTCAGCAGCGGTTGGTTCAGTGGCTGGGAGCCGGAATGCGACGTTAAGCGGGGAGGCGTTGGTTCCGAACACGACGGTATTCAGCGGAGATAATCTGCAGGTAAGGGATGGCGTGGCAGTGGTTGCCATGGACCAGGGGAACCGGATGGTATTCGGACGCGAGACGCAGGCATCGTTTCTGCGAGAGGCGAAGGACGTGACGGTGTTGCTGAGCCGCGGGGATGTATCGCTGTATCACCCGGGCGAGGGATCAGGGGTCATGGTGAAGGCGGGCGATGTGACCGTGTCGCCGGCAGCGGGGTATAAGACGCTGGGCGAAGTGGCGATGCTGAACGGCTCGGTGATGGTGACGGCGAAGCAAGGGATGCTGCAGGTGGAAAAGCAAGGGCGGACGGAGCAGGTTGCGGAAGGGAAGACGGTGACGCTGCCGGTGAGTACGGCGCGGGCTCCGGTTCCGAATCCGCCGGCGCCTCCGGCCGGAGATGCGCATATAACGACGGCGACGACGCTGGGCGTGCTGGGACTGGGCGCGGGTTCGGCGGCGGCGGTTCTGGCAGGGCTGGGGCTGTCGCGGGCGAACGATGCGAAGACCGCGGCCAACAACGCGACGACGGCAGCGAACAACGCGACGACAGCGGCGAACTCGGCTGGGGCAGCGGCAAACGCGGCTGGATGTGCGGTGAACATCGAGAATGCAACGGAGAATCCCGGGACGCCGAGTCCATACGTACCGCCGGCTGGTTATACCTGCCCGTAATCTGAGAGCAGGCAAAGGTTAAATGCAAGAAAGGCGGGCGATGGCTGCTAACAGCTGTCGCCCGTTTTGTTGTTTGAGCGAAAGTTTCGACCGTCACCCGCATGCCCACCAGGATTGCAGGCTTGCCAGGAGCCGATGTCAGGCAACTCCTCAGGTATTATCCGCGACCCGTTTCATCGGTTTTCTGGTCATTTGCGCGGCAATCTTATTACCCAATCGACAGCAACTTTCGTTTCGGACAAGGGCTTTAAAGGCCGTGCCGTAAAATCCTGTCTGAGTGATGTTGCATTGAAAGGGGTGTCGGGGGCAAAATACATGTTCTTCCCAGTGATGGAAAGTTGCCTTGAGCCGCTGAATTCATGATGAGCCCGGCTCCTGACGCAGATCACGAGGGGGCTTGTAGTTGAGAGAAAGGTGATCCGGAGAAGAGACAGTGATGAATATGACGTTGGGGATTATTGGTTACGGGGTTGTTGGAAAGGCCTTGGCGCAGGTTTTCAGATACGACACTGGAAATGCTGATCTGGTTATCTATGACAAATATGTTAAAGGGATGAACAGTCCCAGGCAGCGGGCTGCCCTGCAGGAGTGCGACCTTGTCTTTATTGCTGTTCCCACTCCGGAAGGCCCAGATGGAAGCTGCGATTTGTCGGCGATCGAGGAAGTTGCCTCCTGGGTATCGCCGGTCATGTGCGTTAAATCGACCGTGCCTCCCGGAACGGTGGATCGGCTTGCCGCCAAGACCGGCAAAACGATCTGCTTCAGTCCTGAATACGTTGGCGAAACTTTGTGGCATCCGTTGAAAGGAATTGCGAGCCACGGCTTCGTCATTGTGGGTGGCGAAAAGTCTGCCTGTAAGCTGGTGATCCAGGCGTACCAGCAATATCTCGGTCCTATGCCGCGCTATTTCATCACGGACGCTAAAACCGCCGAGCTTTGCAAGTATATGGAGAATGCCTTCCTTGCGACAAAGGTGGCCTTTGTAAACCAGTTCTACGACTTAGCGCAGGGTTTCGGGGTGGATTATAACGAGTTGCGAGAACTCTGGCTGGCCGATGAGCGCGTTGGAAGGTCCCATACCATTGTCACCGCCGAACGTGGCTATCGGGGGCGTTGCCTGCCCAAAGATATGGCTTCCATCATTCATGCCGCCAAGCAAGCCGGCGGAGCTCCCTTCCTGGAGGCGGTTGACCGGTTTAACGACGAAATATGCCGCAAAGCTGATGAGGCCAACAGCGCTGCCCAAGCCGGCCGAAGCATCACACACAAGAAGACCCGGCGTTAGTTTCTTCCAACATTCAGGATTTTGCGCACCGACCGAACGATGCGGTGAAGATCCTTGTCCTTCAAGCCGGGGTGGATCGGCAAGGAAAGGACGGTCTTTGCAAGCCGCGTCGAGACTGGGAAATCCCGGTCACGACCTGAACCGCGAAAGATGGGCTGGCGATGCAGCGGGAGCGGGTAGTGAACTGCAGACTGGATGCCGTGGTCTCTCAAGGCAGCCGCAAACTCATCCCTGGACATGCCGACCCGTTTGGCGTCGAAGCAAATAGTGAAGAGACTGAATGCGTGATTTGTGCCGGGAATCAGCCGGGGCGTCTCAAGCCCGGGAATGCCCCTGAGTCCCTCCGCCAGGATTTTGGCGTTCCTCTGACGTGCGCGAATCGCTTCCGGGAGCTTAGCCAGTTGCACGCGGCCGATAGCAGAGGCAATGTCGGTGGTGCGGAAATTGAAGCCGAGCCGGACGTGCCGATAGCGGCTCTCTTCACCATGTGAACGGAGCAAACGGAGTTCGGCGGCGAGAGAAGCGTTCGATGTTGTGATCATACCGCCTTCACCGGTTGTCATATTCTTGGTCGGGTAGAAGGAATAACAGACGGCGTCTGGACAAGATCCAACATCCCGTCCGTGGAATTGCGCTCCGTGGGCCTGGGCAGCATCCCATATGATGCGGAGCCTGTGCCGGCGGGCCAGTTGTGTCAACCCTGCAATGTCGGCAGGCTGGCCGTAGAGGTGTACCGGAAGCAGCGCGCGCGTCCGCGGGGTAATATGGCGCTCAGCTTCTGCCGGATCAATCGTGAAAGTGGACGGGTTGACGTCAGCAAAGACCGGCTTTGCACCCACCGCAGCCACCATGGCGGCTGTCGCAACGAAGGTGAAATCAGGCACGATGACTTTATCACCCGGATGCAGAAGCGCCCGGCAGGCGAGATAGAGCGCGGCGGTGCCTGAACTGACTGCGATTGCGTGACGGGCCCCAACCGCAGCCGCGAGGGAGGCCTCAAAGTCTTCGGTGATCCGGCCCGCCCGGAGATTGCCGCTCTTTAAGACTTGTTCGACTGCCTGAATCTCACGCTGGTCGAGCGAAACCTGTGCAATTGGAATACTGCGAATAAGACGTTCCTCCTTTTATCGGTTTAAGAACTTGATGCCAGGATCGCGGGAGCAATGCGCAGGGCTTCAGTGATGGCGTCATCGATGCTGGAATAGTGCCAGGCGCCAAAGCGGCCGATCGACCAGACCTGCTTCGTTTGCAAAAAGTGCAGCAGGCGGCGGACGCGTTCGCCACGTTCCAGATCGTGGACCGGATAGGCATAAGGGAAATAGTTCCGCACCACGTGCACCACATCCTCCGCCCGCTCGATCCAGCCAAGCCTCAGCAGGCAGGCCTGGACCTGGTCTTCGAGTTCTTCCTCTCGCCCGGGCTCCGGATTTGAAATCTCTGCTGCAATCAGTCCCCCGCCTTGTGGCGCCAGCCCTGCAGAGATGTTGGAAGGAAAGACTAAACGAAAAAAGGGAAACTCGGCTTCCGGAAAGTAAACCCAATGGAATGGCTTCGGGAGGGGCCGCCTGAGGCAATAGGTCAGGTTCAGCAGTGATGTCCAGCGCAGTCCGGTCACGACCTGGCGCAACTCTTCCGGGACACCTTTGACCCGCTTGATCAGGCTCGGCAGGGGTATGGTCGAAATCAGCCGCTCATAACCCACCTGCCCGCCGTCGTGGAACCGAATCGTGCGATGCTCCAGGTCGATCTCCTCTGCTTTCTGTTCGAGATGCACTTCCCGCACCTGCGCCTGGAATGCCTCGCACACGGTCTGGATTCCGCCCCGTGCCGGGTAGAAGAACCAGGGGTTGTAACCCAACTGGTGATGGTTTCGCCTTGAAACCACATTGCTGATGACCTGTCGCAGCTCTGTCTGCGGCACAAACGGCCGGATCCAATCCAGACTCAACTGCTCCGGCGCTATACCCCAGAGCTTCCGGTTGTAGGGCCGCATGAAGTGCCGCGCGATACCTCCGCCAAAATACTGTTCCACCCAATCGCCAAAATTTCCAGGCTCACCCGCATCCGTAATTTTGCGCTTCGCCCACGCTTTGAGATAGCCGCCGAGGCAGTCTGCCTGGGCGGCCGCCGGCAGCGCGCTCAGATGCGTCTGAAAGGGATAGGGCACGTACCGGCGCTGGAAGTAGATCCAGGCGCTGCGCTCCTGGCGAATCAGCTCCTCGCCCACGATCTGCTGCACCAGATCTTTTGTTTCGCCGGAACGGAAGTGCAGCACGTGCGAGACCGTGTCGAACTGATAGCCATCCACCTCCTGCGTGCGGCACAATCCTCCCACGGTTGGACCTTGCTCGTAAAGGCTGTAACTGTTTGGAGAGATTTGCTGAAGGGCGTATGCAGCGCTGAGCCCGCTGATCCCTGCCCCCAAGATTACCGTCGGCACCCGATACTCCTCCACAGATCCCGCTTCCGCCGGCTGACCTGCCCTAGTGCGCTTTGCCTGCCATACCTCGGTGAGATGTCGGTCTCGCGACTTGCATCCTTGCAGCCGAATCTACCGCCTGCCTCTTCTGGCTGTCCTTCTGACTGATATTTCCGGCGACCCTCGCAAAGGCAAGCCGAAACCATCTATTATCGCCCGATTCCCGCCTCTTGCGCTAGCATAGCATGTTCTACTGACTCTCAAGACCCATCCACGGTTTCCAGGGTTTTCCTGCAGGCGCGGCCTTTACCCGTCCAGGATGTCGAAATATCGAAAGGCGTTGCTAAAAACTGCGACCTTGATATAGCTTAGCCGTCGTACACTAAAACATCGGGCAGGGAATCGGGGTTTACTTCCTGACATCGAGATAGAACGGACAGCCTTTTGCAAATTGTTGCCCGACTCAACGCGGAAAGAGAGGAGCCGTCGTGAAGATCACAGAAATTCGGACCCGGGTTGTTGAATGGAGAGGCCAAACGGCAGCTCCGCAGCCACACTTTTGTACGAATCCTATGGACCTGCTCGATCTGCCGGTTGATTCCATGGGCTCGTTCCGATTTCACGGCTGGTTGATCGTGGAAGTGGTCAGCGACAGCGGTCATGTGGGGATCGGCAACGCGGCTCTTGCTCCTCGCGTGACTAAATCGCTGATTGATTTGTACCTGAAACCGATTTTGATTGGAGCCAATCCCTTTGACAGCGAATTTCTCTGGCAGCACATGTATCGCCGGACCATGGCGTTTGGAAGAAAAGGCGTTGGCATGGTTGCCATCAGCGCGGTTGACATCGCTTTGTGGGATCTGATGGGCAATATCTTGAAGCAGCCTGTCTTCCGCTTGCTGGGCGGCAAGACCAAGCCAAAGATTCCGTTATATGCCAGCCGTCTTTACAGTCAGCCGCTTGATGATCTGGCCCGGGAAGCGCAGCAGTACAAAGACCAGGGCTATCGCGCCATGAAGCTGCGGTTCGGATGGGGTCCCGTCGATGGCGCTGCCGGAATGCAGAGGAATCTTGAGCTGCTGCGGACTGCGCGGGAAGTGATCGGGGATGAGATTGACCTGATGGCAGATGCCTACATGGGTTGGACTTTAGACTATGCCCGGCGAATGATTCCTCTGACCGCGAAATACAATCTGCGCTGGCTTGAGGAACCCGTGATTCCCGATGACATTGCCGGCTATGCTGCGCTGAAGGCTCTGAACGTAGTTCCGATATCCGGAGGCGAGCACGAGTTCACGCTTTACGGCTTCCGCCAGCTTCTCGAAGCCAAAGCTATCGACTACATCCAGTTTGACACCAACCGGGTTGGCGGACTGACGCAGGCGCGGAAAATTCAGGCGATGGCGGAGGCGTTTGAAGTTCCCGTCATTCCCCACGCCGGCCAGATGCACAACTTCCACGTGGTGATGGCCAGTTACAACTCTCCGATGGCCGAGTTCTTCCCTCCGGTGGATGTGGAGGTCGGGAACGAACTCTTCTGGTATATTTTTAAGGGTGAGCCGATGCCTGTGGACGGTTGCATTGAACTGGATGAAAATCTGCCGGGGCTTGGCTTGACGATTGACGAAGAGAGCATCAAGCGGTTTGAGGTCATCGAGTAAACCAACTTCGGGCAGCCCACTTGCTGTTTATCTCGAACCATACTTCCAGATCATGAGGACGAATTGAACATGAGTGCACAGGATTTTTTCAGCTTGAAAGATCAGGTAGCCGTCGTTACGGGCGGAGGGCAGGGCATTGGCGAAGGCATTGCACAGCGACTTGCGGCTGCCGGAGCCCGCGTTGCCGTGCTGGATCTGAAAGAAGATCTTGCCCGTTCGGTAGCGCAACCGATTGGCGGCGCTGGCGTTGAATGTGACGTGACTTCAGCTTCCTCGGTTGAACAGGCTATCGGCGAGGTTCGCCGGCAGCTCGGACCGATTGACATCCTGGTGAATAATGCCGGAATCGCCGGCAGAACTCTGCCGCTTACTGAACTCGACGAACACGATCTCGATCAGGTCTACGCCGTGAATCTGAAGGGAGTTTTCCTGACCTGCAAGGCAGTCATCGGCGAGATGCTGGAGAGGCGATATGGACGCATTGTGAATGTTGCTTCCATCGCCGGCAAGGAAGGCAATCCAACTTTAATCCCTTATTCCGCAACCAAGGCGGCGGTGATCTGCCTGACCAAAGCCCTGGCCAAGGAAGTGGCGGGCAAAGGCGACGTCACCGTCAACAGCATTTCCCCTGCCGTTGTTCACACCAAAATTCTGGACAAGATTTCCAAATCGACCGTGGATTATATGATCAGCAAGATCCCCATGGGGCGGACTGGCAAGATTGAAGAGATTGCCAGCCTCGTGCACTACCTCGCGTCGCGCGAGGCCTCTTTTACCACCGGGCAGTGCTATGACATTTCCGGAGGCCGAGCCACGTATTGACCGGACAGGCAGATCGCCGCGGCGCATCCTGCTCTTCTGTCGCCTTCTGGTTGTTTTCCTGATCGCCGCCGGAGCCTACCCGGCCTGCGCGCAAGGAGGGCAGGGTTCTCGGCCGATCCAGGAATCGCGAGGAACACCCCCGACTTCACGCGATGTTTCCTGGAAGCTTTTTGGACGCAACATTCTGCACGATCAAAAGCGCATCTGGCTGTTTCCCAAGACGCTTGCACAGGGCAAACATTGGCTGCCGACGCTTGGCGTGGTGGGAGCGACGGCGGGGCTGATCGCGCTTGACCCTCACGACACGCCGTACTTTCGCCGTACCCAAACTTTCGATTCCTTCAACAACGTAATGAGCAGCCGCAATGCCATTTGGGGAATGGCGTTGTTCCCTGCCTCGGTTTACGCTTTCGGCCTAGCCCGGCACGACTCTTATATGCAGAAGACGGTGCAATTCTCGGCTGAGTCGGTTCTTGATGCAGAAGTTCTGGCGCTTGTTATCAGGGACGCGACGCAGCGCGTGCCTCCAAAGGACATTGCGCCGGACGGCGATTTTTCCGATTCATTTTTCCAGCGGCACAAAGGCCCCTTTTATGTGGGTAACGGCGGGTTTCCATCCGGCCACACCATCGCGGCTTTTTCCATTGCCACGATCTTCGCGGAGCGCTACCGGCGGCATCGCTGGGTACCGTGGGTCGCCTACGGCCTGGCGAGCCTGGTGGGGTTTTCGCGAATCACCCTCCAGGACCATTTCCCCTCAGACGTTTTTGCGGGAGCGGCGCTGGGCTTCACCATCAGCCACTTCGTGGTGTTGCGCCGCTGAAGGCGGCCGGCTTAGCGCGCCACTTGTGATGATTCGCCTTCGGCGACGAAGAGTGCCCGAAGTTTTTCCAGGTTGATATCTTCAAAGCTGGGGATGACCAGATCGGCCAGCGGCTCCAGCTTTTCAAAGGGGAAGGTTGAGGCGATGGCAACGCATTTGATGCCGGCGTTCTTCACGGCTCCGATTCCTACATATGAATCTTCGAAGGCCACCGCGTCCGCCGGCTCAATGCCGAGATGTCCCGCCGCCTTCAGATAAATCTCGGGGTCGGGCTTGGCGTGCGTCACTTCATCACCGCTGACCATCGTGCGGAAGTAAGGGCGGTATCCGAGCGCGTCCACCACAAACTCAATATTCTTCCGCATCGCGGAGGACGCCACGGCCATGGGAACTCCCGCCGCGTGGCATTCCTTGATGAGCGCGTCGAGTCCCGGCAAGGGCTTGGCATGCGGCCGGAAGGCCTTGCGGAACGCTCCTTCAAGCTCCTCGCTCAGGGCTCTGCTTTCTTCTTTGGTAATGTCAGGACCAAAGAAATAGCGAAAGGCCGTGTCATTGCGCTTGCCGAGAATCAGTTCCGGCAGTTCCTCAGCCTTGTAGCTGATCTTGTGATGGTCCAGAAAATCAACCCACTTCGCCAGATGATAAGGATTGCTGTCCACCAGAACGCCGTCCATGTCAAAAATGACCGCGGCGGGTAATTCCAGTTGATTTTGCATTTGCCTCCGCTGCTACTCAAAAAGTCTCAATCTTAGATTATGAACGAGGAGGGCGAAAACGGGAAGAAGCAACAATTATGAATTTCGAAGTATGAAGTATGAAGGGTGAACGACCACCGGCGGGCGACACGTTGCCAGACTTCAGGCTAAACCCTGCGGATTTTCGGCCTCTTCGCCCACGCGACGGTCC